>JBNKOV010000971.1:0-2222 GCA_050294955.1 Holophagae bacterium | reverse complement strand
CCAGGTTGTCAAGGAAGCTATTGCATCTGTTGATGGATATGATGCTAATAGACGAGAGGCTGTCAGGAAGGCAGCCCAATCTCTAAACTTGAAAAAGGAGGCTGCCATGGCTATGGAAATCTGCATGCTGGTGGGAATGATTTTAGGTGATGGCTTGAAGCTGCCATCAGGAACCTGGGTCGATCTAACCCACAACTTCTCGGAGGAGGCCATCTACTGGCCAACCGCCGAAGGATTTAAATTAGAGACCGTATTTGCAGGTGAAACTGACAAAGGCTATCATTACGAGGCAAATAACTATAAAGCTGCAGAACATGGCGGAACCCATTTAGATGCGCCGGTCCATTTTGCAGAAGGCAGGCAAACCACAGACCAGGTCCCTGTTGATAAACTTGTAGGTCCTGCTGCAGTTCTTAATGTTTCAGAAAAATGCAGAGCAAACAGGGATTATCAGGTGACCGTGGACGATTTTAAAGCCTGGGAAGCGCAACACGGAAGACTTCCAGATGGCGTCATCGTTCTCCTCAATACTGGTTCATCCAAACTCTGGCCCGACAAGACTAAGTACATGGGGACAGCGGAACGAGGGGAGGCTGCTGTAGCCAAGCTTCATTTCCCAGGATTACATCCAGAAGCAGCGACATGGCTAACCAGGGAACGGAACATTCATGCCATTGGGTTAGACACCCCAAGCATTGATTATGGCCAGTCCACCTTGTTTGAGAGCCACAGAATACTCTTCAAAGAAAATATTCCGGCATTCGAGAACGTAGCAAATCTGGATCAGGTTCCCGCATGGGGCGCATTGGTAATTGCCTTACCCATGAAAATCAAAAACGGCAGTGGAGGACCGCTTCGAATCGTTGCATTAACGCCATAAAGAATCGGGCGTCAGGAAGACGCCCATCTTAAATCAAGCGCAGTAATAAGGATGGGTGCATTCTTCAAGAGTGCATACCGGATATTGCGTGGGACAGGCATAAGCTGTAGGGCATATACGCTGGTTGGTTTCACCACCTTTGATCTGCTGATTTTGTTGAGCCGTCATCGTTACAAAACTGGTGATATTGATGTCATTAAGTTTCATCTTCTTCATAGAAGGGTCCTCCTCTGGTTGGTTGAATCAAGATTTGAAAAGCCATGCATCAGGCTTTAACGCCGCTTCATTTTATCGAAAACCTTCAATTTCTGCAAACCCGTTTCCAACTTGCACACACGAAAATAACCTACCCAGCGATACAAACACGCCGCCAAACTCACGCAGGGACTAAGGAGAAAAAAAATGATTAAACCACAGCAGTTTCAGGAAGGTGGGTGCAGTTGCGCCAGTCTGCGCTATAAGTTGACATCCCAACCCATGTTTATCCATTGTTGCCATTGCAGATGGTGTCAACGTGAGACGGGCGCATCTTTTGCCCTTAACGCCCTGATAGAGGCGGATCGAGTTCAAATCTTAAAAGGGACTCCTGAAGTGATCGAAACGCCGACCCTCAGTGGAAGGGGCCAGAAAATAGCAAGATGCCCCAAGTGCCGAGTGGCCCTTTGGAGCAACTATAGCAGTGAAGCCATAAGTTTTGTAAGGGTGGGTACCTTGGACAATCCAGATCAATTCCCCCCAGACATCCACATATTCACGGCTTCCAAGCAGCCCTGGGTCATAATTCCCTCAAACATGCCTGCATCGGAAGCCTATTACGACGCCTCGAAGCACTGGCCCAAGGAAAGTTTGGAGCGATTCAAAACACTGTTCCCAAATAAGTAAAAAACCGGTTCAACAGAACCCAAAATACCTGAATTGCCTGACAGATTAAATCTCTTCTTGAATTTGGAAAGGCAGCGCTGCAAGGAGCGACTCCGTTCCGCCTACGGTGATCCGAGTAAAAAACTTGTAGGGGTGATTTGCTTCCAAGGCGAAGGAGCCCGTTTTAAGAGACAGCAACAAACCTGACCAGGGGCTGGATTTGTCCTGGTACACAGCATAGGCCAAGGTGTCGCTGGAGGCCTGTTGGTAGGCGCCTTCTTTATCCATTACCAAAACCGCTACTTCCAAATTTGGGTTATTTTTGAGTAGATTTCTATCAACCAAAAACAACAATCTGGTTGTGTCCCCTCGGCGAACTAATGGCTCGCTTAATGGTACAAAACGGTTCTTGCCAAATTTATATGGATAAGGAAGTTCATCTTCCTGGTCCAAATTACTGGAGTCTATTACGATCCAAGGG
>JBNKOV010000970.1:0-2226 GCA_050294955.1 Holophagae bacterium | reverse complement strand
GGAAGTCTATTATGCTCGTCGGGGCGAGCGGATCAATTTTTCCGCCGAAACCGACCCTGAAGAGGCGAAAGGCGAGTGGTTCCTTACAGATAACCCGGACAATCGGGTTGAGGCCAAGTCCTTTTCAAGAACCTTTTTCAGTAATGGCGTCTTTGTGATTGCCTTTAGAGCTTCCCTTGGCGGAGCGGCGTCCACCCGATCCATTACCGTTGTGGTCTCCGAAAGAGGCACGCCCCCGGTGGGGCTCGCTATTGCAAGTCCGCAAAATGGCGCGGCTTTTAAACCGGGCGATCCCATAACCTTTTCGGGCTCAGTGGTCTCCAACACCAAAAAAGCCGATTTTGCTCTGGGCTGGGTCATGAGCGACGGCACCCGCTTAAAAGGCGCTGAAGGCGTGCATGCCTTCAGTAAACCCGGAAGGGTTCGGGTGCGTCTGGTGGGTCAAGACGGCGCTAAGAATCGCCTGGAAGAGGCCATTACCATTCGGATCATCGATCCCAATCTGGCTCCTGATCTGGACATCAACATACCCACCGATCTGGCCTTGGAGCCAGGAGAACCCGTATTCCTGAGCGCCCGCACCAAAGGGGCGCGGGGCTATCAGCCCGAGGACCTGAATTTCTTCTGGGACATGGGAGATGGCCGGGTTTTCCGCACCCCGGTTCCTGGCAAGGTATCTTACGCAGCGGAAGGGGTTTACACCATTTCCCTCTATGCCATCGTCTCCGAGACCGGCGTGCAGACCAATGTGGCCTCGCGGATTGTGACCGTGGAAGCCAGCACGCCGCAGCGATTTGAACCCAACGACTCACCTGCGGAAGCGGCGGTCTTGACCCCGGGTCGATACGGCAACCAAACCCTGGACGACAATTCTCCTATTGACGTTTACCAGATTGAGATCCTGTCTGACGGCCAGAGATTGACGGTCGAATTGCAGATCACCGACAAAGCCATTGTGGATGTGTTGAACAGCCAATTAGAGGTCATCGCAACCCACATGTTGGCTGAAAGCGGATCCTTCTCGGTTCAAGGCCTTTCCGCCGGAATCTACTATCTCAGAATCCGGCCCGAAAGCACCGAAGCCCTGAAGCGCAAAGCCGGGCTCAGCTACAGCATTGGCGTTGGTGTTTTGAATCCGGCCCTATACCTCAGCGATATTCAAACCAACGAAAACTTTACGACCCAAGTTGGCGTAGTTAACCCAAGCAATGCAGCGGTTTCCGCTGAGGTGGTGGGTTACGACAGCGAGGGCAACATCATCGATTCGGTGGCGCTGGAATTGCCAGCTCTGGGCCGCTCTCATCAGAGCATTGAAGAGCTTTTCGGCAATAACGCGCCCTTGGTGACCTGGGTTCAGGTGGACGCGACCCGCGATCTTTTTGGATACTCCAGAACGGAGAATCGGGATCAGAAGGAAGTCTACGGGGTGACGGCCAGCAACCGTCTCAGCACCGAGCTGTTTGTGCCCCATATCGCGTCGAGAACGGAACAATGGTACACTGAGGCAAGGGTGGTGAACGGCGCCAGTCAAGCCTCGGAATCCAAAATTCTCATGCCTGAGGATTCCGCTGATCTAAAGTTGTCTAAAGGGTTTGCGAAAGACTCTTTCGATTTCCTCACCCGGTTCGGGGTTCTCCCTGAAGATGAGTTGTGGGCAACCATGAAGGACACGAACGGTGAAGCGACCCTGGCCGGAAACGAGATCTTTGGTTTGTTGAAGGATAAGCGGGTGGTTGCGGGTCTTCAGCTCGCCGATGTGCGCCAGGACAATCCCAATTTCACCTTTATCGGCAACAACCTCTATTTCACTCATATCGCTCGAAATGTTGGGGCTTTCTGGACTGGGATTGCCCTGGTCAATATTGGCGAGTCTCAGCAAAGCGTGAAGATTCGGGCCTTTGGCGACGACGGCGTGGAGCTGAACAGCAAGACGCTGGTGCTGGACGCGGGCACGAAGTACGTGGACCTGGCTGAAGGCCTGCTGGACGGCATCGGCAGTCCGGCGGATGTGGATTGGGTTCTGGCCGAGGCCGACCTGCAAATTGTGGGTTATGAACTGTTTGGAACCCATGACGGCAATCGGATTGCAGGCTTGGAGGCGTCTACGGCCCTGTCCAAGAACCTGTGTTATCCCTTCATCGACAACAACTCGGACGTGGTCCACGGTATTTCGGTGGTGAATGTCACCGATACCCCTGTCTCTGCTACCTTTACTCTCTATAGCGA
>JBNKOV010000969.1:0-2229 GCA_050294955.1 Holophagae bacterium | reverse complement strand
TGAACGTGAGCGCCTGAACCCTCGTCCAACATATTGGTGGCTTCCGCATGGGCCAGGTGAAGAAGCAGGGCGTCGGTTTGGCGATGCATATGCCCGTGAGTCAAAAATCCAAGCAACACCACCATGACTGTTAAGGCGGAAAACGCCACCGACACAATGCGAATACCCAACTGAACTTGAAGCGGACGACCCGTCATGCTTCTACTCCCCGGCTTTTAAACAATAGCCTCTGCCACGCACAGTCTCGATCACGGAGCGACCGGCGGCCCGATCCTCAGGATCATCCAATTTGTCTCGGAGATAGCGGATATAAACATCTACAACATTGGTGCTTGGGTCGTGAGACAAGCCCCAGACCCGGTCCAGTATTCTACTTCGACTGAGAACCTTGCCCCTGTTTTTCAGCAAAAAGTTGAGAAGATGATATTCTCGATTACTGAGGCTGGTTCTCTCCCCCTGGCAGACGACCTCCCGGGCTTCAAGATCCACTTCAGCCGCGCCCAATCTCAACAAACGGCTGGGCTTATTCGCGCCGCCCGAGAGTTGACACCGCCGGATATTGGCCCGAATCCGAGCCAATAATTCCTCAAAACTGAAGGGCTTTTCGATAAAGTCGTCCGCACCGTGATCCAGGCTTAACACCGTATTGTCTATTCCAGTTCTGGCTGTAATCATAATAACCGGTCCTACAACACCCGCGTCGCGCCAACGTTTCAAGACGGTGAGGCCGTCTAAATCGGGAAGGCTCCAATCGAGCAGAATCATGTTAAATGTCTGAGAAAGCCCTGTTTCCAGGGCCGACTTGCCATCGGGACAATGAGACACGTTGAATCCCTCTTCCTTTAATCCTCGAACCAGAAATCGGGCGACCCGCTCATCGTCTTCAACCACAAGAATATTCAAGGCTCAACCTCCTCGGAAGAGCCTAGCATAAAAGGAGGGTAAAACCAAAAGGGTGAGTGGCGTTGCGGTTAATAATCCGCCAATCACCACGGTTGCAAGGGGTTTCTGAACCTCGGCGCCAACCCCATGGGCCAGAGCCATGGGAAGAAAGCCGATGCCGGCAACCGCCGCCGTCATGAGAACCGGGCGGAACCGTTCCAAAGCGCTCTTCCTCGCGGCGGAAACGCCGTCGGTTTCCAGGTTCAGCTCTCTGGCTCGTGACAGCAGCACAATGCCGTTCATCACCGAGATGCCCAGCAGAGCAATGAACCCCACCACTGCGCTCATGGAAAGGGGCATGCCTCTGAATGCCAGTAGGAATATGCCGCCCGAAACCGCAATTGGCACGTTGAAGAAGATGAGTCCCACCACCTTCCAGTTTCTAAAGGCCTGATACAAGACCCCGATAATCAGGAACATAACCAGGGGGATGATTACGCCCATGCGCATTGCAGCGGCCCGAAGTTGTTGGTACTTGCCGCTCCAAGTGATCCAGTAACCTGGGGGCAAGGCAATTTCCTCTACCGCGGCCATGGCCTCGGAAACAAAGCTGCCCAGATCCCTGCCGCGCACGTTGGCCTGCACCACCATGCGCCGGTTCCCCGTTTCTCGTTGAATGACGTTAGGGGCATCTTTCAAGACCACATCCGCCATTTCTCCTAAAGGCGTAGCCAGACCATTTTCCATGACCAGGGGGAGTTCGGTGATGGGTAGGTTGCCTCGATCCAAGATCAGCACTACGTCGTCGCGAAACTGACCTCGAACCGCCTTGCCCACCGGAATTCCCAGATGGGACGCCTGGACATGAGCCAGAATATGTTGGGAGGACAAACCATAGCGAGACCTGTTGTCCTCGTTGACGGTAACCGACATCACTGGCGCGCCTTCCGGCGCAGGCGCAGACACGTCGGCGGCTCCAGGCACAGTTTCAAGCACACCCGCGATTTGGCCCGATAGATCCAACAGCACGTCCAAATCATCGCCAAAAATCTTCACGCCCACATCGGAGGTAATGCCTTCCAGCATTTCGCTGAACCGCATTTCAATGGGCTGAGTATAGCCGAACACTGCGCCGGGCGCTTCGGCTTCCAATCGTTGAGAAATGGCTTCGATCAGACCATCCAAGGTAGAGGCCGTTTCCCATTCGGCCTTGGGCTTCAAATGCACCAGAACATCGGTTTCCTCCAAACCCATGGGATCGGTAGCTACAGCCGGGGCGCCTGTCCTTGACGCCACCCGAACCACCTCAGGGAAAGATTTCAGGACAGTCTCCACCCGGGTATTCTC
>JBNKOV010000968.1:0-2237 GCA_050294955.1 Holophagae bacterium | reverse complement strand
GCTTTCTATTATTTGTAGAATGGCGGAGCGTTCGCTCAATGGCTGAGACGGTAACAGGTCCACCCAGGCAATTGCGCGATAAAAATGAAGTTGGCACAACCAGACGCCATTGGCTTTTTTGATATAGTCATCAGCCTTTTTACAGAAGGACATGGCCTCTTCTGTTAACTCGTGGTAGGTGTAAAGCGATAGCCTGGCGCAGATATGGATGATATTAAAAAATGGATTTTTGCTGGTTTTGCTCATCCAGGAATCTTCGTCGAAAAGTTCATGAGTGAGAGACAAGGGATTGACGGTTTGGCCTTGAAGCGCCATGACCCAACTCAGCACCAGGAGCCCCGCCTGGTGTGCATCCATATTGCGACTTTGTTTTACAACATTCAGAGATTGACCGTATTCGCGAATTTTGGGGAGTTGAGATCCTGCAAAAATCGCAGTTGCTGCTTCCTGAATGAGGTTATTGGAGGCCCATGTCAGTTCTCCCTGCTCCAACCCTGCGGCATATCCCTCTCGCAGCCAGGACAGAGATTCTCGAACAGGTTTTCGCCAAAAGATTTCGCTGCCTATCATGAAGCATGCCCCGGACCTCATTTTTGCATGTTGGTGATTCTTATCCAGTTCAATGGCCTTGTCGATCAGCTTGGTCCCCAATTCCTGATCGCCGCGAATACTCTCAAACTTTCCAAAGGAGGCCAGGCCAAAAGGGGTGATTTCTGTCACTCCATGGGCGAAAGAGAGGGCCGTCATGCGAGCGGACGTCAGCATCCAGGCAAGCCCATTGCCCGAAAACCAGTAGAGACTATTCAACCCAGCGTATAAAACCATCAGGGTTTTTAGCTCCAAATTGCCAACAGCGGTCAGATGATGGGCCAGGCTCTCTTTGCTCAGAGAATTTGAAATGGCGTCCCTCTCGGCTTTTAATGCATTGTGACTCGCCTTCTTTCCCTTGGGGAGTTGGGCGTTTAATAGAGCCAGGGCCTTTTCTCCGTGCGTCACTCCCTGGCGATAAAACCCGTTGTTTTGGCACATGCTCATTTTCATGGTGTGGATTTCCACTTTTTCCAAAACCTCAGTGGCCCTTTCCAGCAGGGTGTCGAACAGGCTTTCCGCCTCATCCAGGCGACCGTTAAGGTATTCACAACGGGCGCATTCTTTATGCAGTTGGTAGATCAAGTCGAAGTGGGAGTCCCAGGACAAGGGGCTCAATAGATCCAACCCCTGGCGGAAAAAGAGGAGCGCAGAACGAAGGGTCTTCGTTTCAAAGGCTTTGTGACCAGCCTTCAAATTCAAATTGGCTAGTTGGATTCGTTCCGACTCTGATTGAATGAGAGCCTGGCCTTCATTGAGGTGATTCACTATGGGGAACAATTCCTCGTGAAGGGCCGAGGATGGCGTGTCGAGTAAAAGGCGGCGGCCTATATCCAGATGAATTTGTTCATGTTCTCCAGCCTTGATCAAAGAATAGGCGGCCTGTTGAACCCGGTCGTGTTGAAACTTGAGCTCAATATCCAACTGACCAGGCACCGATTCAGAGCTGGGGCTGATCTCCAATTCGTCCATGAGTTTTCGGTCTTCTCCGAGGCAGACCAGTAAATCTTCACGGATTGCGGGCCACAGAGCCACTGCAGTTCTTCCAATATCTCGTTTCCATACAGCGGCAAGCAGAGGGAGTCGAAAATGATTGCCAATGCAGGCGCCAAGTTGAAGGATCTCCTGGGTGTCTTTGGGCAATTTCTTGAGTTTATCGACCACCAGGCCAACCACGTTGTCGGTCATATCCAAACCTTCAACCTCGGCTTTGTCCCATACCCAGGTCCGGGTCTTTGAGGAGAAACGGAGCAGACCCTCTTGGCTCAGGGTCTTTAAAAACTGAGCTATAAAAAAGGGATTGCCGCCGGTTTTGCGCATCACCAGACCGCCCAGAGGCGCTACTTTTTCCGGGCTGCTTCCCAAGCTGTCAGAGATCCATTGGTCCAGCTCTTCCTGTTTAAGAGGTCGGAGTTGCATTGCATGGAAACGACCGTGAGCGAATTGAAGGTCTTCCAGCATCTGCCCGAGTGGCGAGGCGGGGTTGACCTCCATGCCTGTGTGCGTTCCCAGCAAAAGGAAATGACGGGTTTCCGCATCTTTAAGCAGTAGTTTGGTTACTTCAAGGGTGGCAGGATCGCACCATTGCAAGTCGTTGATAAAAAGCGTTAATGCATGTTCTTTTCGCAGAAAGAGCCGGATTAATTTCA
>JBNKOV010000967.1:0-2242 GCA_050294955.1 Holophagae bacterium | reverse complement strand
TAAGCGGTGACTGCCTTTTTCTTGGCAAACAGTCCCACAGCATGCAACATTTTCACCATTCCGGGAATGATGGAATCTGCAATCTCAAGGATTTCACCCACAGGCCAGCGGGCGAGCTTGGGCTTTTTTTCCACCAGGGTAAGCCACACCCTTTCCAGGCCAGATAGAACCGCCGTATGCCGCTCTTTCCCTTCCACCTCACTTTCTTCAACGGTAAGCACCATTTCCCGAACCAGGCCAAAAACGCAAACAGTCATCTGAAAATACTTTATCATGCCAAAACCTCACAGGCTGTTTTGTATGGATGTTCTCTCAACTTGAGTGATAGAACTTGAGCCAGGCGAGCGCCGCCGGGCTTTTTATCCAGATCGTTTATAATTCGCCGCCCACCTTGAACAGCATGGATTTTCAAGAGCGCTTCTAACGCCTCAATGTACTTAGTTGAATCGTGATCATTAATCGGCCCGCCTTTGAGTCCATATTTCAGCTTTCGATAAAGCTCACGAAGCCATTGACCAAACCGGCCATCAGGGCAATAGGGATCAAGGGTGATTCCTGGCAACTGCCCGCGCTTGATCCCATTCTCAGAAAACAGGAGTCCATCAAAGCCCTGGTAGCCCATGACATGAGATGGGAGAAAACGCACAATATCCAACGCATGGAAAAAGGCAAGCGTCGGGAAGGCATCAACAGCGCCCTTAACAAAGGCTTTATTGCCCACACGCGGGCATCCCGTACCAATGACGCCCAACACCTCAAAGCCCTTGTCTTTTGCCCAAACAGCGGCAGGAACAGCAGACATGAACCCCTGAGAGTGTCCGAGCAACATCACGGGCTTTCCCTGCACAACCTTCATGTGCTTATCCAAAATGGGAATAATCCCCGCTGCGCCTTGGTGGCATTCTCCACCTGCAAAATTGATGGCTTCGGAAACTTCACCCCGAACAGGGAGCGGAACAAGCCGAGCCTGTAGATTAACCCACCAATCCCGCCAATTCGGCAAGGTACCGGGAAAGACCCAAAGGTCAAAATCCTTCCCGCCGATCACAAAGAAGTCGCGCCCGCCATCCTCTTCATGGTAGGCCTGTTTAAGATGAGCCCATGGCGGCAACTCGAATTGACCGTTATAAAGACCTTTTGTCCATTGGTAATGGCGGTCTTCATAGGACCAGGCCAGAATGTGAAAAAGCTCCGTCAGCGTTATTTTGTTCATTCTCCAATCCTCCCCTCTAGACGTGCGAGGCGTTCCGAGATCTTTTGCACCTGGGCGCTAATCTCGCGGACACTGGTTTTAATCTCGTTGATATCATCAACCCGTTGTTTGTACCGGCCAAAGGTCAGGATAGCGCCGATTCCCGCCAAAATGGCCGCGATCCAACCGCCGGTTAATTTGTCATCCATTTCATTTCCCCCTGTTATTCAAAGACGCTGGACACCGCATCGGTTTTTTCCTTGATCCGGTCTAACATCAGGCTTAAATCCAAGCCTTTCGCTTCAAAGCTGGTTTGGTTGGTAAACTGACTGATAAGGGCGATGGCTTCCGGCTCATTAAGAGCAATGCCACGCACAATTTTTAATAGCCACTGGACTGTATCCGACAATTCCCCAACCAACGAGTAAAGGTCCTGCCCGGTTCGTGACTCTACAAGCGCCCGTGCTTGCATCCTCGTAACAGCTTGAATCTCTACTGGTGTTTCTGGAACATACCCTTTGCTAAGCATGGCGAGCGCTGGTTTATGTTCCACTGGAAGCGGTTCCCCGGTTCGAATGACCTCATGAAAGGGGCCTTCACAATCAGGGCAAGACGGGGTTGCATGGATCTGGTTATCACAAGAACAAAGCCATTGAGTTAATTGCATTAAAATCCCTCCACAACTTCTTTTGCATGGGGGTATGGGTTCAAAGGCGCGGGGATTGAAAGGCGACCGCGCCCCGAAGTGGGAAAAGCCAAAAGCCAAACCGCGCCAGGCGGCCCACCTGGCCCATACCATGTCCTCAAGGCAATATCCAAAGTTCGAGAATGCCAGCGCCAATTGACAAAATCCTGGGATGAAACCTCACTCCCAAACAGATTAACGGGGCCGCCCGCTGAATCCAGACATTTGAACCAACCGGCCATGGTAATCATGGTTTGATACCAAACAGGCGCGCCGCCTATTTGAATGGATCGATTCGAGTAGTTCCCACATGTGACGGTTGCAATGCTGAATACTTGCCTGTTTGTAATGCCGGTTCCCATGGC
>JBNKOV010000966.1:0-2253 GCA_050294955.1 Holophagae bacterium | reverse complement strand
AATTCCACCAGCGCCTTTAACGCCGCAGGATGGATCGAGGGCTGCTCCAATTTGAATGGCCGAGTGTACCTGTTCGCTTTGCAGGAGGTAGTTGGCGTAATTAAGCGCGATTCCTCCAGGAACCAATTCCACCATGCTGGAGTAAACCCGGCCTCCTGGCTCCAACTTTCTTTTGCAGGTCAGGTTTCCAGTCCCAGCGGCAGTTTGAAACAGATCAACACCCCTGTCTAATTCAAAATCGATGGCATTATGGCCGACACAACCCCGTACATGGCCCAAAGTATTCGCTTCTACTGTAACGTGGCCAACAGGACCGTCTCCTGCGAACCGAAATAATAGAACTCCCTCATCTTTGAGGTTGGCGCTTAGGAGAAGGGCGCCCGTCATGGCCTGTGTCATCAACTGAAGCGCGATTGGCGAGGGATGCAATCCTCTGAAGACATCTCTTCCGATTTGGGTTGTTTCTACAATTGTCACTTTGAATTGGCCGTCTTTGTGTATATAACGCTTCAAATACGCCATTTCCGCCTTCCCTCGCCTTCCGACTATGAATAGCCGGGAAATTGTATCGCTCTCCCTTCTCCGGGAAAACAGCGCCTATTATGGCCGGAACGGGCGCAAAAGGCAATCTCAAGCCTAGGTAAACTGGTTTTGGACCATCCTCTCAGCCGGGAATCTCCCGCGCCTTCTGAGATTACCTAACTAGCGGCACTGTATTATTTTCTCGAAAAGAATTACGGTGATTTCAAGATTTAACTTGTTTTGTCTTAGTTCAAAAGAAATGTCCATTTCTTAGGTGGTTCAGATTTTAAAAGCCTGCGCCGATAAACCGTTTTGAGAACAGTGCATGCCCGAATGGATGGTGTGCGGATATGAGGTCATTATGAATATTCAAGATGCGCTTAGCTTTCTTCAGCGCCATCAAACGTTGCCAAAGCAACCATCGGCTGCTTTTATCGATCGTTTTGATAATGTGCTGCATTTTATATCAAAGAACCCAAATGAAAAATACATTCCCTTTCTTATCAGATGTTTTGGGAACTGGCCGGATCCCTATTTTTATGAAAAACTTCAGGCTGCCCTCAGGCGATTTCCTCAAGATTTGGTGCGCCCCCATTTAAAAAAGGGGTTAAAGAGTCGGTGTGACAGCGTTCGGTCCTGGTGCGCAGACACTGCTCGATATTTTCCACATGAGGACTTTATCCCCATTCTTGGTAAGATGTTGAGAGAAAAGAATGTTCTGGTGAGATATGCTTCGGCGGCGGGCCTGGAGAAAATTTGCTCGCCGAAAGTCCGACTCATGGCGGAAATGGCTTTGCCTGGCGAAGTAGATCGTGATGTTCGTAATTTGCTCAAAGGCATATTGAGGTCATGCCTCTGCGCCTGAGTTTCTCATCTGGGAATGGCCAGGGGATTAATGGTAGGATATGGCCCTGGGCATGATGCCCAATCCATGAATTGAGGTGTCTACATGAATCGTTGCTGGTGGTGTGAGGGAGATCCCATTTATGAGGCATATCACGATCACGTTTGGGGCGTTCCTGAGCATGATGATGTTAAGTTATTTGAAATGCTGTCTTTGGAGCTATTTCAATCCGGGCTATCCTGGATCACGATCCTGAGGAAGCAGGAAAACTTCAAAGAGGCTTTTGCGAAATGGGACATTGGGCGAATAGCCGCATTTACGGATGACGATTTCGAAAGGCTGCTCAACGACAAGGGCATTGTGCGAAATCGGAAGAAAATCCAGGCAGTTATAGTCAATGCTCGACTCTACCCCGAGTTGGTAAAAGAATTCGGCAGTCTGGACGCCTTTTTATGGGGCTTCAAACCTGAGACTACTCCCAAAGAGCCCTTCTCTCGTGAAACCTTGCCTTTGATTATCGATGAAGCGAGAATGATGTCCAAAAGCATGAAAGCACGAGGCTTTTCATTCACAGGCCCGATGGTTTGCATGAGCCTCATGCAGGCAGTGGGCATTGTAAACCATCATGTGGCTGGATGCGATAGACGTCTTCAAGTTTGACGAGTCTTCTCAAATCAGGCCATGTATAGCGCCATGCCTTTTAGATAGGCGCCTTCAGGAAAACAAAGATGAACGGGGTGGTCTGCTCCAGCATCAAACTCGGTAAGCCGCAGACCCTCCCGATGGGCGTCCTGAAGTCCCAGGAAAACACTTCTTTGAAAATCGTCCCGAGAGACGACGCCAGAGCAACTGAAGGTTAACAGGATGCCACCCGGCGCTACATATTC
>JBNKOV010000965.1:0-2262 GCA_050294955.1 Holophagae bacterium | reverse complement strand
CGTCGATGCCGTTTTTGGCGGACAGTTCCACAAACCGGGCTACCACATTATCGGGATAATTGGTGTAGCCCACTGCGTTGCCTGACCGGATAAGCATTTGAAACAGAGAGCCTGGCATCAATTTCCTTAATTTGCGCAGGCGTTCCCAGGGGCATTCATGAAGGAAGCGCATGGCCACGTCGAAGGTGGCGCCGCCCCACATTTCCATGGAGAACAGTTCCGGCGCGAGGTGGGCGGTTTGATGGGCGATCTTGAACATGTCGTAACCACGCATGCGGGTCGCGAGAAGGGATTGGTGGGCGTCGCGGAAGGTGGTGTCGGTGATGAACTGTTGTTTTTGTTCCAAAAGCCATTTGGAGAGCGCGGCTGGACCCTTTTTTGAGAAAACTTCCCAAGCAGGGGAGGGAGGCGGCGGTGTTTTGGGCGTCTGGGGGATTTGAGGTTGGGGCAGGCTGCTGGGGATTTTGGATTTATCCATGCCCTGGTAGCCGTTCACGGCAAGGTCGCCGAGATAGGACAACATTTTATTGGCCCGGTCCAATCGCGGTCTGAACTTCATGATTTCCGGGTGGTCTTCAATAAATCGCGTATCGCAATCACCGGCCAGAAACCGCTTGTGCTTCACCACATTCTCAAGAAAGGGCAGGTTCGTTTTTACGCCGCGAATTCTGAACTCGCGAATGGCGCGCAAGGCTTTGGTGGCGGCCAGGTCGAAATCCAGGGACCAGGCGCAGAGCTTAATTAGGAGCGAATCGTAGTGGGGCGAGATGACCGCGCCTTCGAATCCAGAGCCTGCGTCCAACCGAATTCCGAATCCCTCGCCAGCTCTGAACGCGGTGAGTTTGCCGGTGTCTGGCGCAAAATTATTGGTGGGATCTTCTGTCGTAATACGGAGTTGGATCGCGAAACCGCTTTTTTTCACGTTCTGTTGGCTGGGGATGCGGATGTAGGGGTGCTCCAGGGGATAGCCCTCTGCAATTCGAATCTGGGTTTGCACAATATCGCGACCCGTAATGATTTCGGTGATGGTGTGTTCCACTTGAATTCTGGGGTTGACCTCGATAAAATAGTGGTTGTCTTCCCGGTCAACCAGGAACTCGACCGTGCCCGCATTGGTGTAATTCACCTCATGGCAGATGGCCAGGGCGTCGCGATAAAGACGATCCTTAATTTTGGGCGCAAGCGACCGAGCGGGGGCAACCTCCACTACTTTTTGGTAGCGGCGTTGGATAGAGCAGTCCCGTTCATAGAGATGCACCATATTGCCATATTGGTCCGCAATAACCTGAACTTCTATATGTTTAGGCGCTTCGAGATAACGTTCCATAAAAATTTTAGGGTCGCCAAAAGCTGCCTGGGCTTCCGCCTTGGAACGGGCAATAGCCGCAAGCAATTCCTTGCGATTATGCACAATGGTCATGCCGCGACCGCCGCCGCCCATGGCCGCCTTGATAATAATCGGAAACCCGCATTCCCGAGCAAACAGCAGGGCGTCTTGTTCGGTTTCCACCGCATCAGGCGTGCCGGGAATGGTTTGAACCCGAGCGCGAGCGGCAATCTCGCGAGCGCTCACCTTATCGCCCAAGGCGTCAAGAACCTCGGGTTGCGGACCGATAAACACAATGCCCGCTTCCTGACAAGCCCGAGCAAAAGCCGCATTTTCAGCAAGAAAGCCATAGCCGGGATGAATGGCGTCCACGTTTTTCTCTAATGCCAGTTCAATTAACTCATCGATATCCAGATAAGCCGCGACGGGCGCTTTATTTCTACCAACAAGATACGCCTCATCTGCCTTATAGCGATGAAGGTGCAGTCGATCCTCTTCGGAATAAACAGCCAGGGTTTTTATGCCAAGTTCGGTGCAGGCCCGAAAAATACGAATGGCAATTTCGCCGCGATTGGCGACCATCACTTTCTTAAAAGGCCGAATTTCAGTTCCTTGCATGTGGACGCCTCCTCAAATATTCCGGCCCATGAGCCGCCGGAGTTGCCCCAAAAACAAGACAATGTACAACGAATCATAGGCTTCTTCAAGTATAAAATGCATGAATATGCGGATATTTTGGCATAATATGCCAACTGTGCGCCCCATAACCATTGTAACATCAAATGAGGGTTTCAGCGCCAATGGGCCTTGTCTTTAGGGCCATATGGAAAATCGCGCCACCTTCTTCAGGTGGGAAGATGGGATGGCTTCTGAGTAAAGACAATTATTCAAAGGTTATACCTGAATGGAATCTGGAAAACCGCCCCCAAGGCGTC
>JBNKOV010000964.1:0-2263 GCA_050294955.1 Holophagae bacterium | reverse complement strand
AACGCTATTAAATTCACCGACACAGGCTCCGTGACCCTGGACGCCTTCAGGCAAGGTGATCGCCTTCAAATCCGGGTGACGGATACGGGCGTGGGCATTCCCCATGATCAGTTGGAGACCATCTTTCAGTCGTTTGAGCAAACCCGAATTACCAGTAAATACGGCGGCACCGGATTGGGACTTACCGTAACCCGGCAACTGGTGGAGCTTCACGGCGGTGAAATTCGAGCCGAATCCATCTTGGGCCAGGGTTCCACCTTCATTTTCGACCTGCCCGTCTCCTCCCTGGACACCATACAGAAGGACGCCGCCAATTACCAGCCCTCCGCCCCAGCGCCTTTAAACACCATCGATACGCCTGCGCCCACACGAGTTGAGCCCCAAAATGGCGTAATCTTCAAGATCCTAATTGTAGACGACGAACCGGTGAACCGTCAGGTTCTTTTCAACCATCTCTCCATTCCCAACTACCATTTGGCCGGCGCTAAAAATGGACAGGATGCATTGGACATGATTGAAGACCAAGGCCCTTTCGATCTGGTTCTGTTGGATGTCATGATGCCTGGCGTTAATGGATATGAGGTCTGCAAACAAATTAGAAAAAACTATGATTCTCACCGATTGCCCATCATATTTTTAACAGCAAAAAACCAGGTAGAAGACATAAAAGACGCCTTTAGCGCAGGCGGCAATGATTATATTTCCAAGCCAGTAGCAAAATCCGAGCTTTTAGCCAGGGTTAGTACTCATCTAAGGTTGTTGCATATTAATAAGAATTTAGATGACTTGGTGAAAAGCCAAACAAAAGAACTACAGGAAAATCATGACAAAATCCTCAAAACCTCCAAGGACCTGGATAATAAAAACCGAGAGCTGTTGGGCCTTTTAGAAATCATACGGACCATCAACATGGATTCCGCCCTTGAGACCATCAAGGACAACCTGCTTCAACACGGCATGAACCTATTCCCCTCAGCAGACAAGGCCCTGTTGTTTACCAGAACCGGCGGCATCTTTACCGTTGCGGCGGCGGTGGGCTATCAAATGTCTGATTTAAAAGATTGCCGGTTGATGACCCAGGAGTTGACAGACCTTTATCGAGGCCGATCAACAGCACTGCATCGAGGTGTTTACCTAAACGCTCGCGTGGGTGTTTCTGCGTCTGCGCCCGTATATAAGCCCCTGCATCCCCTCCACTCGCTTCTGGCCATGGCCATCAATCGCGAAAGCAAGCTTGAAGGCGTCCTTATCCTGGCCAGTTCTCAAGAGGGCCGCGAGTTCATGGCCTCCGACGTCGGCAGACTGGAGCGATTTCGCCAACACGCGGTCAACGCCCTGTCCAAGGCCTGGCTCCACGAGGAGATGGAAGGCTACCGCAGAGAAGTCATCATGGGAGCCAGGCGCGCTCAGCAACTTCAAATGGCCCTCAAACCACCTCCCAACGTACTCTCCAACGCCTTCCCTCAGCATTTTGTATTCCAAAAAAACGCCGGGGTGGCCTCGGGCGATCTTTTCATTGCAACTCGCAGTGAAAACACGTTTTATCTGGCCATGGCCGATTGTGGGAACAGTGGCATTCCAGACGCCATGACCAGCGTTATGGTCATGTACCTGTTCCGCTCCATCTTGAATACGGCCACTGAAGAGACACCGGGCCAGCTCATCCACCAGCTTGTCGAAAGCCTGGAACAGGCCACCTTCGGCTCGTTTGGACCCATACGCATTTCCCTATCCCTTTGCCGCCTCGACCTGGCGGAACGTCAATTACATTTCGCAAGTTCACAAATGCCGCTTTTCCTGGTTTCCAATCCAGACGCTGGAAAGCTGTCCAGTTTGGAGCCCGAACCAGAAATCCTGAATGTGAAAAATGGGCCTGCCCCCGGCGTCCAGCGAGATTGGGCTCCGGGGGATATGCTTTACCTGGCCTCTGACGGGTTCCAGGATCAGTTGAACTCGGCTGGCAAACCTTTTGGACGTAGCCAATTGGAAGCGTTGCTTCGGGATATTTCCAAGCGCCGAATGAGCCGGCAAAAAGAATTGCTTTCCACGGCTCTGGCCAATCACCGCTGCCTTACAGATCTGACCGACAACATGACCATCATCGGATTGGAGCTACCCTCATGAGCGGCGGTGGATTGAAGCCGTGGTTCTATCGTCTTTAGAGCCTGTATTGAACGCCCAGTTGGACCACTTCCACGTCCGAATTGGTGCCGTCGTCGCCCAGGATATCCAGATCGAGCCAGCTCAATTCATAATGAGCAAA
>JBNKOV010000963.1:0-2266 GCA_050294955.1 Holophagae bacterium | reverse complement strand
ACTAGCCGCACCAACTCTGACCGCCGTCTGGTCTGCGCCGCGGAATTAAACAAAGACAATCCAAAGAGCGGGCCGGTTGTCGGCCCGCTGCATTGGTTATTGCTCAAGAAGCAGATCCAGATCCAGTTCGGGATACAGAGGGAAGCGATCAAGCAATGCGGCAACCCTTTCGCGAGCGCCGTCGATGACGGCTTGATCCAAGTTGTAATTGATCTGGCTCTTACTTCCTTTGTCCTTGCCTTTTGTTTTAACGGTGGCGTGCGTATTGGAAAGAACCGTGGTGAAGATATCGGCAATTTCGGTCATTTCCGCTTCTCTCATGCCCAGGGTGGTCAAAGCAGGAGCGCCCAAACGAAGACCACTGGTGTACCACGCGCCGTTGGGATCAAAGGGAATGGAGTTTCGGTTCAGGGTAACAGCGCATTCTCGCATGACGGTTTCAGCCTGACGACCCGTAAGACCAAAGCCCTGAGCTACATCTAGCAGGAGAAGATGGTTATCCGTTCCCCCCGTAAGAACCGGCGCATCGCGCTCCATGAATCCCTGAGCCAGAGCCTGTGCGTTTTTGACCACCTGCTGAGCGTAATCACGGAACTCAGGAGTTAGCGCTTCCCTAAAGGCAACCGCCTTGGCGGCCATAGCGTGCGGCAGGGGACCGCCCAAAATAGCGGGACATCCCTTATCCACATATTCTTTGAATTCATTCTTGCACAACACCATGCCGCCACGGGGACCGCGAAGGGTTTTGTGGGTGGTCGTGGTTACGATGTGAGCATGAGCTACAGGATCGTAATCGCCGGTGAACACCTTGCCCGCTACCAGACCTGCGAAATGGGCCATATCCACCATGAATACAGCGCCAACCTCATCGGCAATTTCACGCATTTTAGCAAAATTGATTTTACGAGAGTAAGCGCTATAGCCAGCAAGTAAAATAAGGGGCTTAACCTCGTGGGCCTGTTTTCTGATCTGGTCTAAATCCAGCAGCTTGGTTTCAGGATCCACCGAATAGGAATGGGCGTCGAAAAGAAATCCCGAAACATTCATGCGGTAGCCATGGGTGAGGTGTCCGCCTGAGAACAGGTCAAGGGCCAGCATGCGGCGATTTTCCATAGATTCCCGGACAGCCGTCCAGTCTTCCTTGCTCAAACTCATCACGTTTTTCGCGCCCAGAGCCTCCAGTTCAGGCGTTTGGACCCTAGCGGCCAGGATGGATAGGAAAGCCACCAAATTGGCGTCTGCGCCCGAATGAGGCTGAACATAGGCGTGATCTGCGCCAAACAACTCACAAGCAAGAGATGCGGCTTCGCTCTCAACATCGTCCACATTGTCGCAACCCGCATAGAAGCGGTGCTTTGGGAAGCCTTCCGAGTATTTATCCGTAAACAGGTTTCCATGAGCCAGTTGCGTGGTTAATGAGCTGAAGTTCTCAGATGCAATTAACTTCAGATTCCGTCTCTGATCCCGAAATTCGTTCACAATCGCATCCGCAATCGAGGGCGAGCTTGCGCGAATTTGATCTAAAGAAGCATAGTAAGCGGCAGCAGCGCTCTGAATAGGAGCGCCGTTTAATCTTTCCAGATAACGGTCGAGTAGTTTTTTACCGGTCATGGTTTCTAATCCTCCCTAAAGGTCGGCCTGACGCCTTGGCGTCTGCAAAACAACCCTCTAACTTTAAAACCGCTTGGGCTGTGGCGCAAGTGGCAAAAACGTAAATTATTGAACGCCTGATCCAAAAAGGCATTTTAAAGTATGCGTCAAGCTGACCGGGCAGACGCGAAAATGGCGTATCTTTCTCAATACCGCATCCTACCTCCAATGGCAGCAGCCGCTTTACACGTTGCTCGCTAAAAGTCGCTAAGCTACTAAAATCAAGGCCAATACCGGCCTTGCCCTTCAAGAACCCCGCCTTAATCTCACTGTTCTACTCAGTGCTTCGCGACGTTGGCACAACCATTGCTATTAATAAAAGCGTCCCCCTCAGAACAAGCGGGCCAGCCGCTACTTTAAGGTCCGCTTGTTCGCACTTTTCTGGGAGCTCCAAATCTAAGACGCCTGGCCCGCTCGGTTCACCGACCATTCTCGCAGGGGTCCTCCAAACACAGGAAAAGCGCCGGATATCCGACGCCTTCCTTTAAAACAGAATCAGCGGCTCGCCAAAAGGCCAAAATGGGATAAAGTCCCACCACCTCGCGGATCTCACCTGGAACGATATTAGTTCATGCGCATGATCAGGCGAGCCGTAGAGCCTTCGAAATTAATGGGA
>JBNKOV010000962.1:0-2268 GCA_050294955.1 Holophagae bacterium | reverse complement strand
CATTTCGTGCTGAGCCTGCAACACGGTTTCGAAAACGGCGTCGAACTCGGACTGTCTGTTTACCGCAAGAGCTTCCGATCGATTCGGCCGCGCTTCGAGAACAGCTTCAACACGCTGACGCTACTGCCGGAACTCAGATAAAAAGTGCTGCCCACAGTGCCGCCGCTTATGGAATACGATCCGCCATCCTTGGCGACGTATATCGGGCTGGAGTATCCGCTGGTGTTTTGTATCGTTATGGTTTGGCTACAGTTCGGGTTGCAGTTGACCATCCGGATGATCCAACCGTGGGATGAGTGATAATACAGTCCATAGGCAACAATCGAGCCGCTCACCAGGGTTTGAAGTTCCGGAAGGGTAACGGTTACATAATCCCCCGTTGGATCTAAATCATCCTCCTTTACCAGATACACATACCCGTTTTCCAGCTCTGCGCTATCCAGGTAGAAGACGGGCTCTCCTTGGGTCTCTGCACCAACGGTCTCACCATTGGCGTCCAAGCTCTCATCGGCCGCCGCCCGTTCTACGTTTACCCTTGTTGGTCCGCCAGCCATAACCAATGCTGTTGCTAAAGACATTAAAATAAAAGCTTTGTACTTTCTCATGTGACACACTCCAAAAAATATGCTCGACCGGTAAGCTTTGGCTTATTCCCGGCGTCTACATGGAAAGGCGCCGTTTTCTAAATTAGCGATCAAAAAAAATAATTTTTCTCACAATGCTTCTCTATCAAGGCCTTTGCAATACTAAGCCCCTGTTTTTTCGTATACCTATTAATCGGGCCTTTGGTCTCTATCTGATCCCCACTTTTCAGGAGTCTCACTTGGCACATACCCCCCCAAACATTACGGCGTTGCTCCACAGTTGGACCGATGGAGACGCTTCTTCTTTAAATGAGCTATTCCCTTTGATCTATGAAGAATTGAATCGCACTGCCCGTCATTACCTGCAAAATGAGCGAGCCAATCACACGCTTCAACCCACCGCTCTGGTGAACGAGGTTTTTCTACGCCTCGAAGCCTCAAATGATCTCGGGTTCCAATCTCGTCTGCAATTCTTTGCCTTTTCGGCTCAGGTTATGCGCAGAATCTTGGTGGAATACGCAAGGAAGCGGAACAGAACGAAGCGTGGGGGTGAGGATAAGATTCAGGTTTCCCTGGATATGGATGTCAGTCAGGATGGACCGGAGCCGGTTGCGGTCCTGGCCTTGGATCAGGCGCTCACGCGACTTCGAGAGGTGGATGAACGCAAGAGTTGTATTGTAGAAATGTGGTATTTCGCTGGTCTGCGAGCGGATGATGTGGCAAGCCTTATGAATATTTCGGCTGTTACGGTGCGGCGAGAGTTGAGGGCTGCAAAATGTTGGCTTGCTTTTCAATTGCAACCCTCTAAAGGAGGCGCTATTGCTTGATGAGAATGCCCGATTGCGAGAGCGCCGCATCCTGGAAGTTTTGGAGCAGGTTTTGGCGGCGGCGCCCCATGAAGCCGATTCTATCCTGGAAGACGCTTGCGGCAATAACCATGAGCTGAAGCAGGCCGTTGAGGCTCATTTAGAAGGCGCTCGACATTCCTGGTCTCATCGGGAGCAGGCCCACGGCCTGCTGGAAAAGATGGGCGGTTTTGAGCCTGAGCCATTAAACAGGGTGGGACCCTATCGCATTCTGCAGGAGTTGGGATGCGGCGGCATGGGCCAGGTGTTTTTAGCGAGTAGGGATGACGAAGTATTCCAAAAAAAGGTGGCCATTAAACTGGCGCATAATCGGCCAGGATCGCCGCTGTTTAAATGGCTCTCTCGTGAGCGACGGATTCTCGCTGAATTGGACCATCCCAACATCTGCAGCATTTTGGACGGTGGAGAGCTTGAAGACGGCAGGCCCTATTTTGTGATGGAATATGTGGATGGGTTGCCGCTGGGCGCCTTTTGTGAAAACCTGTCCATGGAGGCCCGTGTGCGTCTGGTTCTCAAGATATGCGACGCCCTGGCCTGCGCTCATCGGCATCTGGTTATTCACCGTGACTTGAAACCTGATAACATACTGGTTACAGGGGAAGGGGAGCCGAAGTTGCTCGATTTTGGGATTGCCCGAATTGAGAATGTAGACGGTGACACTCAAACCTGTGAACGTCGAATGACACTGGAATACGCAAGTCCAGAACAGGTGGCGGGCGGCGTTTTAACCACACAGAGCGATGTTTACGCCTTGGGCGTGATCCTTTATGAGCTTTTGACTGGAAAGCGACCCTTTCAATTTTCGGGAAAGAGTTTGC
>JBNKOV010000961.1:0-2275 GCA_050294955.1 Holophagae bacterium | reverse complement strand
GGCCGCAGTGCTCTCGCTAATTGGGACATTCAACCGCATGGCGTAATTGTAGACCGTTTCCAAGGCTTCAGAATGGGGGAGCGCCTGGAGATGCTCTTTGTCAAAGCGGCTGGTCATGTAGGTGAGAATGGCGTCCAACCAGCCGATATAGCTACCGGTAACGATCATGGGCGCAACTTTGCTTTCAGCGGCGGCCATGTAGGAATGGCACACATTGGCCTGCCCAAACTCATCGTAGAGATACCGATTCATGAACTGGAATTCGTCGATTATTTGGATAATTCGGATATCTTTTTTAGACGCAATGCGATGAGGCGCGTCTCTTGCATGGTTCCAGGCCAGGGCCGGTCGGGTCTCCAGAATGGTTTCCATGGTGTGAATATCCTGAAGGACAACCCGGTCTTCAGCGGCCATTTCCTTAAACTCGGGTAAAGCCCGAATGTCGTTTATTAACTCAGTGTCCCTGTTCCGAAAGCCGAAATACTGGCTTAAAAAAGAGCAGTAGAACAACACCGCAAAATCCGGCAGGTTCATCCTGTCTTCCTTCACCCGGAAGAAGAAGGGAATAACAGCAGGATCGTTCCTGGAATAGAGGATGTTGAAGATACGCTGGACCAGGGCTGTTTTGCCTTTTTTGCGGCGGGCGAGGATGGCACGGGATTTGGCGCGTTTGAGCTTGCTCAATTCGGTCCATTTCAGGAAGGAACCCAGTTCGGCCTCTCTGCCTACAAAGAATCCGGGATCCCCGATCTCCTCTTGTAATGCAATCATAAGCTCAGACATGAAAAGGCCTCCCAGCATGCTCTCACCCATCCTACCACAAGGCGTTCTATTGGTGGTGCTCGGAGTTTGGGGAACTGGGCATGCTGCATTTGGGAGGATTGGAACATGGCAAGAATCGTGACCGCAGAATTGCGCCAGCTTGGGCATGAAGGGGCTTCCAAGACAGGCGAAGGTTGGGCAGGCTTAAACTAAGAATCGGGTTTTTCATCGCCCTGTTTTTCAAGGCCTTCTGCAAGTTTCTGCCAAAAGGCCAGGCCATCCTGGCCCAGATCTTTGGCCAGACTATCCAAGTTTTGCAAAGCAACCGCCAGGCCCATGGGCGCTGCAAGGCGGTAAACAGTAAGCCAGGCATCCAGGGCTTCTTGGTAGCGATCGGCTTGCAAGCTGATATGCCCCATGTTAAACAAGGTTGCGCACATTCCCGATTTATCGCCCAGTTGTTTGTGAATCTCCAGGGAGGCTTGAAGGTACTCCAGCGCTGTGTCGTAGTCTCCCTTCTCATGGGCTATTACTGCCATGTTGTTGAGGGTGGCCCCTTCACCACTCCGGTCACCGATCTGCTGGTGAATTTTCAGGGACTTTTCAAGGTACGCAAGGGCTGTGTCGTAGTCACCCTTTGCCTTGTAAATCTGTGATAGATTATGTAGGGCTTGCCCCTGGCCTTTAAGATACTTAAGATCCTGGCAAATGGCGAGCGCCTGGGTAAAATGAGGTTCCGCTTTATCATAACTACCAAGTGCATGATAAACCATCCCCATTTTATTATGCGCCGCCCCCACGATCTTTAGATTGTCGCTTTCCAATAGGGGCGGCAGCCAGCGTTGGGCCAGCTCACCATACATGCCGTTCAACATAAATCGTCCGAACAAGGCTTCCAGAACCAGTTCATGGGCTTCATTTAGAAGGCCTGCCTCGGTGAGGGCGCCATGGGCAGCCAGGACGCTGGTGATGGTTTTTTCCAAATTTAAGCTCTGATGCAACAGGATCCGGGCCGCCTTTTCGCGGATTTGCTGATCACAGGGACCTCGTTTTTTCTCTAACCAGTCTCTTACCAGGGGCGTGGTCTCGTAGGTGGTAAACCGGCCGCGCTCCATATCCACTAGTGAGCGTTGGACCAAACCCGAGAGGGCCAATTCCGGGTCTTCCAAATCCGCGCCCACCAACCATGCCCCGTCCACCACAACCGGAGATTCGAAGACGCGGAACCGTTCCAGCAAGTTTCGTTGGTTCTGGCTTAGATTGCCCACCACCTTTTCCAGAGCCAGGAAAACCCGCATCTCCTGTTTTACCTCTGTCAGGCTTTGGGTGAATGAATCGATGTCCATGCCGGATTTAACGCCCTGGGTCATGAACTCCAAGGCCTTGTAATTGCCTCCCAGGATGCCAAATAACTCCTTGTACCGCTCCTTGGTCCACCCCACATCGGGCAGTTCCTGACTGAATCTTAGAAAATCTCCATAGGACGAACGCTCCAAGGTTTCAAGCTCCCGTT
>JBNKOV010000960.1:0-2277 GCA_050294955.1 Holophagae bacterium | reverse complement strand
CGGACCATTGTTGTTTAGGGTGAGTTGATAGGTAATCTGCTGGCCAGTAAGGGGATTGCTGTTGTCCACGCTGAGGCTGAGCGACAGGTCTGCGTTGCGTTGTTGCTCCCAGCCCAGATCTTCCATAAGCGGCAGAGCCAGGCCAACATCGTGGTTGGCTGCGGAATAACCCGGCTCCATCATTTCCGCTGGCAGCATGTCGTCCGTAAAATGAGAAACCGAAGAGCCCAGGGCCAATGGGTTTGGCGCGTTCATGATAATGCCGCCCATTGGGTGGACGCCGCCGAAGTGACTGCCCGCCGCCAGCAGCGCCTTGGAGCCTGTCCATACCAGGTCCCCGGTGTTAATGGCTGAAGCCATCCTTTCCCCGTTCGACATATCCGGCCAGGCCTTGCCTGTTTCCCGGTCCGCGAGATGGGAAGCGTAAATATCCTGGGTTCCCGAAAGAAAGGCCCCCGTGGCGAGGTCCGTGAAAGTAGTGAAGCCAAGGCCATGAGCCAATTCGTGCAGGGCCACGGTCACCAGATCAAGCTGGTCTGCGCCAAGGCCGCCACGTTGAGGCGTTCTACCCGGGTTGGAGTCGAGACCCAGGTAGAAAGCGCTGCCGCCCAGACAGTTGGGATCGCCGCCAACATTGAGGTTAAACGTTGCGATCACTTCCACCGTCACTGGGTTGATATTATTCAAATCCTGTTCTGCAATAGCATTGGCCAGGGCAATGGGGTGCCAGGTCAGGGTGTCGGGAGCATTGGGGAAATTACGAGCGGCGGTGACAGGCGCTGCTTGGGCAAGAACAGCTTGAGTCTGGGTGCAGGTTAACGGGTCGAAATTGGCGCGCACCACAATCTCCACATCGCTGTGGATCAAAGCGCCCCAGATATCGGCGGCGTAGCGAACCGCGATCAAGCGTTGTTCGCCCAGGGTCGTTCCCTGGTTCCCGCCGACCGGATCGACCGGCGTGGGATCGTTAAAACCTTCATTCACGCCGTCGTTGTTAATAACCGTAATATCTGCTGCAAAAATAGACGAAGACAAAAGCGCCGCAAGAAATAAAACCCAAAATTTCTTCAAGGTCAACTCCCAAAAATAAATACGTATGGACCGGCCCCACCCGGAACTATTCCTTCTTTTCGGAAAAATGCGCCATTTTGGTAAGAAATAAGAATGTGATCCTGATCACACCGGTTTAAACCACTGTTAGGCTTGAAATTAACCTGCCGTATAGGGCGGTGCGTTCGCCTATGAGCGCTGCTGAAATTTTGAAAAAAGAGACTGAATTGTCACTTTTTCAACCCGCCTGAGCCCCTTGCAATAAGGCTGCGCTCGATTGCGGATACCACGCCTGACCCATTCCGTGTTAAGATATTCGCGTTTTTGAGGAGGCGGTTGTTATGGCGAAAAGATGGGCATGTCGTTCCACAGCAGAACGGCTTTTAGATGAGACGCGAAAAAGGGTTGCCAGTTTGGTTGAACGCGGTGTTGAGCCCCACCTGGCAGTTGTTTTGGTGGGCAAAGATCCCGCCAGCCAGGTTTATGTAAGAAATAAAATCCGGACCTGTGGCGAAATGGGAATCCGCTCTACTTTTAAGGAGTTGGACGCCAATACAACAACAGAAGAACTGTTGACCGTGGTTCGAGAATTAAACGAAGACAACGGGGTGCATGGCATTCTGGTGCAATTGCCCCTCCCCAAGCAGATTTGTGAGAGCGAAATTATTGCGGCAGTAGATCCCGACAAAGACGTAGATGGGTTTCATCCCATCAATGTGGGACGCCTGTCCATCGGCGAACCGGGCCTGTTCCCTTGCACGCCCATGGGTGTAATGGCCCTTTTGGAGGATTGCGACATGGACCTGAAAGGCAAGCACGCCGTGGTTGTTGGTCGGTCCAATATTGTAGGAAAACCCATGGCCCAACTGCTTCTGGCCAAACACTGCACCGTGAGCATCCTGCATAGCAGAACCCAAAACCCCCAGGAATTGTGCAAGACAGCCGATCTGGTGGTTGTGGCCGTTGGCCGCGCAGGACTGGTTGACGGATCGTGGTTGAAGCCCGGCGCCTATGTGGTGGACGTGGGCATGAATGAAATAAGCGATGCGGAATCGGCGGCGCGTCTGTTTTCGGAAGGTTCCAAAAAGATGAAGGCCTTTGAAACCAAGGGCCGCGTGTTGTATGGAGACGTGAATTACAAATCCGCATTGGAAGTTGCAGGCAAAGTGACCCCGGTTCCGGGCGGCGTTGGTCCGCTCACCATCGCGCACCTCATGGTGAACTGTG
>JBNKOV010000959.1:0-2285 GCA_050294955.1 Holophagae bacterium | reverse complement strand
GGTTTTTTGGCCAGGGCATGCCGTGGGAAATAATCGTCGATTCCAGGGCCGTAATGGGGCGTCCCGCGTGAATAGCGGCCTCAACCTTTTCGGAAAATACCAATAACTTAGAATGCATTCAGCCCTCCCGCCGCCTTTGGTTCTTTCTGGAGAACCGCCTGAATATAGACTCAAAGGCCTGTTCTACGTCCTTCTCAGCCAGGTAGATATTGAACTCCGTGGCGGTGGAAGCCACCTCGATCACATTGATGTTCTGAAGGGTAATCTGTTGTAGAACCTGGTACATAACACCAGGGATCTCCAAAATCCTATCGCTGAATTTAACACCCACCGAGGCGATGTTCCGGTGAATGTAGCGCAACTTCTCCTCCAGCATGATCCCGGCCAGGTCGAAATATTCATCGCCCATGAGCAGGGTCACCTCGCCAATACCCTCGGTGATGGTAATATATCCACTGTTTTCACGCACTTTGGTGAAGAGCTTGTTTAATCTGGGCTGAACCCGAGTTGTGTTTGAAACGGTGAGGGAGCACAGGCCGGAATGTACCGTAACCTTATCTAAAATAAAGCCTTCTCTTGCCTCTGGTGCAACCTCTCCAATTTTGGCCTGAAGCCTGGACAGGTTCATGAGCACTGCCGATTCCGTGACCTCTTTTCTGGCTCGCGTTTCCACTGACGCCTTGATATAACGGGCCACCTGGCTGAGATTTAACAATCGGTGATGAAAAGCGAAGTTAAGCGCTGGGTTTCCGGTTATGATCTCATAGATAGCATCGGATATTTTGATCATCTCTGCCTCCTTCTTGATGTTTGGAATATAACACTTGTGTTTAAAAATGGCAATTGTATATATTTTTTTCTTTTTTTCGAGCTTCTTTGATAGTCTGGCAATCCACGGACGGGTCGAGGCCTGGGAGTCCGGTGATCTTTTTATTTGTAGGAGTTTAACTATGTCTGCTTGCCCTGTTTGCGATGCTTCCGTATTACTGGAAGAGGATACCTTAAAAGGTGAATTGAAGGACTGCGATGAGTGCGGTGCAGAATTAGAAGTAACTGCAACCAATCCCTTTGCACTTAACGAAGCGCCTCAGGAAGAAGAGGATTGGGGTCAGTAGGGCTCCTATAAACCAAGCGCGAAGGCGCTAACAGGGGCCAGGAGCCCCGCCAACCCGAGGTGAACTTGATGAGAATCGGCATACTGCATTCGGTGATTCGAAAAGACGAGAAGATGTTGATCGATGCGTTTCGCGGCCTGTCCAACGTGGAGTTGGTTTTAATGGACGACCGGGAAATGGGATTCCAGCCCGCCAGAGATCGCTATCGTCTGGATTTGATGGTGGCTCGCAGCGTGAGCCATTCCAGGAATTTAAATATTGTCCGCTTGTTTGAAACCGCAGGCATACCCTGTGTCAATTCTTCCAAGGCGATAGACGTTTGCGGCGATAAGTTGCAGACCTCCCTGGCCCTGGGAAGGGCAGGACTTCCTCAACCGGAATTTCGGGTTGCCTTTAGCGAAAAGGCGGCCTTGGATTTAATTGAGGACATGGGTTATCCCGTAGTTCTTAAACCGGTTGTGGGTTCCTGGGGCCGCTTGATCAGCAAAATCAACGATCGGGACGCCGCTGAATCTCTGCTCGAACACAAGGCCACCTTGGGAAATTATCAACACTCCATTTTCTATGTTCAGGAATATGTGGAGAAAGGCCATCGCGACATCAGAAGTTTTGTTGTGGGCGACGAAGTGGTTGCGGCCATTTACCGGGATTCGGATCATTGGAAGACCAACACGGCGCTGGGCGCGGTAACTTCCAACTGTCCTTTAACCAGTGAGTTGACCGAGTTGAGCCTGGCTGCGGCCCGCGCGGTTTCTGGAGAAGTGGTGGCCATTGATCTGTTTGAAACGCCGAATGGCCTGGTCATTAATGAAGTTAACGACACGATGGAGTTCAAGAACAGCGTGAGCGTGACGGGCGTGAATATCCCCCTGAAAATAGCGGAATACGTTGCTGGGGTTAGAGATTGGGAGACTGTGAATGTTTGAAGCGGCCATTGTTGGGGGTTCGGGCTATACGGGCGGCGAGTTGTTGCGCCTGCTAACCCTGCATCCCGAAGTAAATGTGACTCAGATAACCTCGGAAAGGCTTGCGGGCAAGCCAGTTACCCGAGCGCATCCCAACCTGAGGGGCTTTACGAAACTGAAGTTCAGCCGGCTTGAAGATCTCAGCTCATGCGATCTTCTGTTTCTGTGTCTTCCTCACGGTCAGGGCGCGGTTCGTTGGGATGAA
>JBNKOV010000958.1:0-2290 GCA_050294955.1 Holophagae bacterium | reverse complement strand
GACGGTGGAAATAATTTCTGTAGTTGCAAAGCGTCTATCAGCGGTTTCATTTTCGCCGCCCATAGTAATGGAAATTACGCTTTCGGCCTGAACCGCCACCTCCGCAGTAAGAACTGGGTTCAGAGGGGGTTGGAATGCTTTTTCGAAATCTTTTGTGGTGAAGACCGGTTGTCCGTCCACCAGGACTTCTGCTTTAAGGACCATGGTGTTCAGGCGTTGACGGGGATCGGTGAGAGTTGGGTCGCCATTCACAAATCGCAGAACATGTACGGCGTCAGGATGTTCCGTTTGAAAGGTGTGGGATTCGCTGGTTCCCGATGTTTGGAGAATCGGGCCGAAGACTCTCGGTCCGGTGAAGGGGGATGAACGCAGGGTTAGTGTGGCAAATCCGTCTCTCGGCCCCATGGCCGCAGTGGCCAGGGTATTGATTTGGCTTAGGTCGGTCACTGGGACTGAGAGAGAAGCCACCGACGGGTTGATTTCGTCCGGGTCAAGCACGGGCTCCCCGTTGATGAGGAGGTTCAGGGCGGTGAGGCGACCCTCGCCATTCGGGCCGCCGTTGAGGATTTCCAGGGTGAAGCTGTCTTGAAGATTGGGGACGCAGAATTGAATCAGGTCTTTTTCCTCGCCGGGTTTCACCTTGAGGGGACCCAGTGTAATCACGTCGGTTTCATTATCTAGGGCGTTTAGGGGAAAGGGGAGCATGAGGCAGATGGTCAGGGTGTATAGAAATCTCATTTTTGTTCTCCTTTCTGCTTGCCATCTTCAAGTTCCTGGCTTTCCAGAATTTTTCCCGGTAGCGCCTCAATTTGGTTCTTGTTTAGCGTTATGGACCCTACATCCAGTTCAATTCGTCCGGCTTCTCCTGGCAGGCTTTCGGGCAATTCAGCATGGCCGCCATTGGCTCGGATATAGCCGTCTCCCTTCAGTTCAATGGCTTTAATGCGCACCAGGCCGCCCGAACCGGCAGGGCCGTTTAGGACACCTTCCTCACCGTTGGCGGCAAGGAGACCATTCAGCAAAACCACCCCTGCGTCGATGGTCAACTGGCCGCCGTTTTGTCCTTTTTCATCAAGGGCGTCGCCTTCCAATGGGATTAGGGGCTTTTGGGCTGAGACTTCGATTCTCGAACCGGCGTCTATTTGCAGCCAGTCAACTTCAATGTTCAGGTCTGAGGGTCCGCCGCTTCCTTGATTTGTGAGGAGACTGCCCTCCTTCACATACAGTTCTGGCGCGCTCAAGGGCTGATTGCTGGTGATCATCAACTGACTGTTCCTGAGATACAGGGCTGGCGTATTTTCCAATTCAAGGAGGTTCAGGCGAATCTCGCCGCCAGAAAAGACAACGGGTTCATTGCTTCGAACAGTCAATTGGTCCCCGGTCAGAAGTCCCGTCGTTTGAAATGGCGTTTCGCCTTCACGGGCCAGCAAATGAAGCTGACCTTCAAAATCCGCATGGGCCGACCCCAGCACCAGCAATTCATTCAAAGCCCAAGCGCCTGAATAGGGCTGGCCGATCTTCAACACATCTCGCAAATCCCGCCCATGGGTTTCCAAGTTGATGCTGTGGCGATCATTGTCCAGGATAGGATAGGTCTGATTTTCGATTTGAATCATCTGTCCTGTTAATGAGTGGGGAGCCCATGCGACGTCCGCATCGGTTATGGTTGTTTGCCCCACCAAATCCACGAAGCCTTTGCCGGCAAGAATTAAGGGTGTAAGGGGCCTCTGAGTTGGGTTGGGATCCACCGCCAGGAATGGGTTTCCGGCTTGGAAGCCGTTTAGGTCCAGATCTGTATCAAAGAAAATATGGGTTTCGTTGTTGTCCAGAATGTCATAACCCACCTCATCATCAAGGGAAGATATCAAAATCAGCCCCGCCAGGGAGTGAGGTTCCAAAGGGGCCTGTGCGACGAGGTTGTGAGCTTCTGCGCTTTGGATGAAACCGTTAGCCACTACGGCCATGGCTTTGTTTTCAACTCTCAGGGTTGTGCGCGCCTGAGTTTGACTGAAGACTGTGCCCGCGCCGCCAGGTGAATTGCCTGCGCCGCCACTTGCTTCAATGGATCCCGTAAAGGACAGATCATCGTTGGCGTAGACTGCAATTCTACCGCCGCCTCCCCCGCCAGAACCGGAGCCTGACCTGATGCCGCCATTGGCGGAAATCAGTCCATCGCCCAGGAGGTCGCCTGTAAGGTCAATCCAAATAGAGCCGCCGCTGCCCGGCGCGCCTTCGCTGCTCTGGCCATTTTCACCATTGGCTGTGATAACGCCGTGAAGCTCCAGATTCT
>JBNKOV010000957.1:0-2290 GCA_050294955.1 Holophagae bacterium | reverse complement strand
CCAATGACCATTATAAAAATCACAACCACTATTTTTCTCGTTGCGGCACTTTCAGGTTGCCAAACAGAGAAAGAGAACCATGTTAATATCATAGATTCCAAGCCAGTTACTTCAGGGCCATTTTCACCAAAGGCTCCTCTGGCCCTCACACCGGATGGGGCAAAAAGACTGGCAGGATTAAAGAAAATCGTTGCCCTGAGCGAGCTGTTTCCCACCGAACGGTTAATTGAGTTGGAAAGCACGGATAATTCCCTGCTTGCGGAAATTAGCGATTGCATTTTACAGGGCGATCAGTTGTTGATATTGGATGCCGTTCAAAGTCAGATATTTGAATTCGACCAATACGGTAATTTCAAAGGCCTATTTGGCCGCAAAGGACAGGGGCCTGGTGAGTATCAGGGACCACAGTACATGAAGCGGGGTTATGGAAACAATATCCTTGTTTTGGATGTTCTAGCTGGCTCCATTAAGGTCTATGATTACAGTGGCAACGTCATTAAAGAAAGCCCACGTTATATTGATGGCGACGCTGTTTTTCCCCGCCTGGCTTTTTCCTGGGCAAAAACTGATCGCATGTTTATAGGTGAAGTTTCAACAAGAAGCGGCAACCCGGGAGGCCATCTTGTGATTGATACTTCAAGTGACGAAATGCACCGCTTGGCATTTTTCGGTGAAAGGCATCCCTTGAAAGACATGACAAAACCCAGCTTTTCATTAGCTGCATTTGAAGAAGTTGGCGATATGCTCTGGGTTGGCAGCCCCTACGAGAGTTTTCTAAAGGTGTACGACCGGGATGGGAATGATCTGGGACATTTAGGTAAAACAGCCCGTTTTGGGATGGCCATCACGGCGCAAGATTGGGACGATGTTGATCTGCAAAACAAGGCAGAAGTCTTCAAAATGCGCATGAGGAAAAAATCCAATCACTGCATTCAACCTGTTGGGGACTATGTGCTGGTGCATTTAATGCCAAACGCTTTCGAATTATACGATCGAAATGGCAACCTGGTGAGAGATAACCTGGCGGCAAAAAACCTGTTGGATCCGCTAGACTCTTTTGATAATCGCATTGTGACCATTTTTCCTGAATTTGAAGACTTTACTCGGTACATACCGGACGATCACGCCCACATGCCTGACGTGAATTGGAGCCGGGAAAAGCTGGAAAAATCGAACCCTTTTTTGAGAATTAGCGCCCTCATTCCCGAACTGCAATAATGAGATATATCCCCTGGATTCTTTGGATCGCCTTGTGCCATTGCACTCCATCTGATGGAGATCGTTCCATTAGGGAGCTGACGACGCCATTCAACGTGGACGCCCTGGTGGAACTGGTTCCCTATAAGAGTGATGCGTTGGCAATAACCAGCCGATATATCATTTTAATCTATTTGACGGAGGTAAGCTGTGGCGCTTGTTCTGACCGCGAACTCATCAGCATATCCAAAGAATATCAAAATAGAGGCTATCCCTTTCTGTTAGTAGCTGGACCTAGTAAGTCGTTTTATCTGCGTAATATGAAGCGGGTTCTCAAGCTGCAGTTCCCAATGGCGCTCGAAGCTTATGGTGGGCAGTTGGGACTTCCATCAAAATTTAACATATCTCTGATTGATATCGAGAAACGCATGGTTACCCTGCGTTATATTCCAGAACCAGGACCCGACTCCACATCCCAACTACACCGATTTTTGACTAAAGCTGAGAAAATCATGAATCGTAATCCTTAATCCCGCCAAATCATGCCTCAATCTTGAGGTATCTTCTTGACACATCTTTGTGGGTTAGGTAGTGTTGTATTGTTTTCCTGAGTTTATTGCTGGGGGTCAACATTGACTATTAAGAGCATCTTCTTATTGCTTTTCCTTTTCCCTTCATTCTCAGGGGGCGGCATTGCTGGTGAAGACCCCAACCCTGAGAGGGATGATACGATTATTCGGGACCCTCTTACAAATGAAATATTATGGTTGCCCTCAACCGCACTGACCTTAGGAGAAGATCACAGATTTAACTATAAAAATGGCGTGTTTAAGAACGACAAAGGAATATCAAAAAGCCATTTGGATACTTTCGAAGTTTATTTGGAGGAAGTGGAAAAAGCTAAGAACTTATCTACTTTACCAAAGTCCAATAATGAATGTTATCACGATGTTAGGGTATTTTTAAATTTCCCCCAAACAGCACCCAGGTCTACACTGCGGGAAGTGGCTCAAAACTGCAAAGGCGCCATACTTGGGAAAATAGTCCACATATCCCAGGGTTTTAAAGATACCACCCCTTATAGTTTACTTAC
>JBNKOV010000956.1:0-2294 GCA_050294955.1 Holophagae bacterium | reverse complement strand
GATGGAAGTAGAACCCGATTTGCCTGGGTGGACCACTGGAAGATCATAGACAATCTCAGAAGGAGCCTTCAGACCTTTTTCCTGGTCATCCTCTTGCTCAGCGGTTGGTTATGGCTGCCTGGCTCTGCTCTGGTTTGGACCTGCCTTTTTCTAATCCTCAGCGCAGGTCCCTCTGTGACCACGTCCTTTTCTCCACTCACCGCCATGAGCCTTGGTCGGTTTCGAGAAGCAAAAGCCGGGTTTGCGGGTCTGGGACGCAATCTCTGCCGTTGGCTTATGTTCATTGCGTTCCTGCCACATGAAGCTCGGGTCATTGGCGACGCCATCATTAGGACGCTTTTTCGGATGGCATTTACCGGCAAGAAAATGTTGGAGTGGAAAACCGCCGCCCATACGGCTCAAGCACTCAAAAACGCAGCCCCCCGGCTTCAAAACTACGTGGAAATGGGGGCCTGCCCTCTGCTGGGTCTCACGACTGCTTTGGCTGTATTCTTAATCAACCCATCTGCGCTGCCTCTCGCCCTTCCCTTTTCCCTGCTATGGCTGCTGGCCCCGGAGATCTCTGCCAGAATCAGTTTACCCACCCAAACGCCAAAAGAGGAGCTGGATGAAGAGGACCGCAATCTACTCTGGCGACTTGCTCGAAGAACCTGGCTTTTTTATGAGACTTTTGTGGGTCCAGACGACCAGTGGCTTCCCCCTGACAATGTCCAAATGAAGCCCGAGAGACGCATCGCCCACCGAACATCGCCGACTAATATTGGCCTGTACATGGTTTCCGCTGTTTCGGCGCATGATTTTGGCTATATCACCACGACAGACCTCATATTTCGCCTCAGAAGCACCTTCGAAACACTGGGCAAAATGGAGCGGTTTCGAGGCCATTTGCTCAACTGGTACGATACCCGAACCCTGGACCCGCTCAATCCCAGATTTGTCTCCACCGTAGACAACGGCAACCTGGCGGGTTGCATGATTGTTATTAAAGAAGCCTGCGCCGAATTGCCTTCTCAGCCTATATTCAAAGAGGATCAATGGTTGGCGCTCATAGATGTTTTAGACCTGTTGGAAGTGACCATAAAGAGTTGTTTTACCGCTGGAAAGGCACAATCTCGGAATCACCACCTCCAAAGATTAAAAGAGGTTCGGGATATAATACGTGAGGCGGCCTCAGAGCCCGAGCGCATGTCTCACGTGATTAAGGATATTTTGGAGACTCGGATCAACGCCCTTCCTGGCGAGTTGGTTTCGGGATTGCAAGATGACTCGGGTCAACTGGATGTGAATCAACTCTACGAAATCCAGAACTGGCTTGAGGTATTGCGGCAACAGCTTTTGAGAGCGCAGCAGCGATTTGAAAGGCTCCAGGGTTGGCTGCCGCTTCGAACGCCGCCAGAAGGTCTTTCAACCAATGAAATGTCCCAGTCATTCACACAAATCCTTCCATCGGACATCCATCTCCAGGACCTGCCTCAGGCGTGCGAACAGGCTCAGGCTGCGCTGGACCGGCTGAAACCAGGATTGAAAACGGAAGAAGAGCAAAAGTGGGCGACATCCCTGGCTTCAGCCTTAAAGGTCTCTCATCATTCCGCCACTGGCCTGCTGAACGAAATCAGAGCTGTGGGCGACATGGCGGAACATGAGCTTGAGAAGATGGACTTCTCCATGCTCTATGACGCTGCAAGGAATCAGTTTTATATAGGCTATAACGTCACAGCGTCCAAGAATGACGAGCATTACTACGACCTACTGGCTTCAGAGGCTCGGCTGGCCAGTTTTATCGCCATAGCCAGGGGTCAGGCTCCAATCAAGCACTGGCGTCATCTCGGCAGACCCCTTGCCAGGATCGCAGGCAAACATGCGCTTCTCTCCTGGAGCGGCACAATGTTCGAATACCTCATGCCGGCGCTATTCATGCACAGCCCAGCCAATACCCTTCTCACTACCAGTATGCGAGCCGCCGTAAACAGACAGATAGAATATGGACGCAAGAAGAAAACGCCATGGGGAATTTCCGAATCCGGTTTCCACCTGAGAGACGCCGACGAAAATTATCAATATCGGGCCTTTGGGACGCCAGGTCTCGGTATCAAACGCGGCCTGGGCGATGATCTGGTTATTGCGCCCTACGCCTCGGTGCTTGCCCTTTCATTGAGACCCAAATCAGTAATCCAAAACATAAGAGACCTCAGATCCATTGGGGCCATGGCCAATTATGGTCTCAATGAAGCAGTGGACTACACTCCCAACAGGCTCTCGCCAGGCCGCAAATACGCCATTGTCGCATCCTTTAT
>JBNKOV010000955.1:0-2310 GCA_050294955.1 Holophagae bacterium | reverse complement strand
GCTCAACCAGTCGGTTGTCGGAACAGGTTAGATAGCCCAGATTGTTCAGTCCGGTTAAATCTGGCAGCCCAACAAGTTTGTTGCCCTGACATTCCAGGGATACAAGCTGGGTCAGGGCGCTGAGATCTCCCAAACTGGCGATCTGATTTTCCGAGCAATTGAGGCCGCTTAAATTGGCCAAAGCGCTTAGGTCCGGCAGGCTGGTCAGGGCATTGTTGGAGCAATTGAGATCTGAGACGCCGGTGAACTTTTCAATTCCGGTTAAGTCTGCAACGCCCAACCCACTGCAATCTAATTCTCCTGTGGCTTCAGCCGCTTCCAGCAAACCCACTTCTCCGTCGTCGTTTTGATCGAAGTTGGAGACAAGGAATTGTTTAAAAGCCAGATCGGGAATGGCCACGGCGCAGGAGAGATCGCCTCCGCCGCTCTGTGGGTTCCAGGTTAGGGAAACGCCCTGGTTGAGCGCAGCTTCAATTAGAGGACAGTCGTCGTTTGTAAAGAGATTCCCATTTGCGGTTGCAAAGGCCAAATTGGGGGTGACGCTTAAGTCGGGAAAATCTGCAATCTGGTTGTCGCTGAAATCCAGATCAATCAGGAGGGGGTGAAAGCTGAGATCTGGCAGTGTGGTTAATCCATTGTTCTGACATTGCAGCTCGGTTAACTGGCTCAGGGTTTCCAGCAGGGGAAGGTTGGTCAGGCTGTTGTCGTTGCAAATCAAGACGCCCAGGTCGAACATGGTGGCGAGGAAAGGCAGGCTGGTTAATTGATTGACGCTACAATCCAGTCGGCGCATGTCTATCAGAGCGGTCATGTCGGGCAGGGAAGTGAGTTGATTGTCCTGGCACGAAAAGTATTGGATGCTGGGGCTGAGATCTGGCAAGGAGGTCAACAGGTTATGACTCAGGTCTAATGACAGCAACTCGCCCATGCCGGAAAGGTCGGGCAATGAGGTGAGTTGATTGTCGTCGCACCGCAGGTCTTGCAACAGGCTCAGGCTGTCCAGGGCGGGCAGAGTTGTCAATTGATTTCCCTGGCATTCCAACGCGGTGATGTTCACAAAGGCTTCGATACCCGTAAGGCTCGATATGCCAAGATCTGCGCAGCTTAAGGTTCCTGTCGCCAGTTCCGCTTCTACAAAACTAATCTCCCCGTTGGAATCCTCATCGTATAAAGAGAGGAGATGTTGTTTAAATGACGCGTCGGGAATGGCTACATTCCCACCTGCCATTATCATGCCTGCCTGCCAGAAAAGCAGGTACCCCAACCATGGAAAAACATCGTTAAACCGCAGATGCAATCTCATGCCGCCATCCTGTGAAAAAAGACCCCAAGGGTCTGAAATAAATGAGCATTGCGCGAAAGGTTTTGCCTGATAAATTGAGAGCGCCAACCATTCGGGTTGGAAAGCTCTATTCTAGCACAGGGATTCCTTGCGAGATACGCTTAAAAACAAATAGCGGGTTTTCAACGGATTCAGGCGGTCAGGGAAATTCTGTTTAAGCTGCTTTGACCTGCGCTTCGCCCGCCGAATCCATAGGTTACGCCGTTGTTTACAAAATTGTTTTCTAGAGGCGATTCGTCGGTTTCTGAACCCGGTGTTGTAGAATCGCTGTCCTTGCTTTCAGATTTGGAACTGTCGTCCAAGCCGGTTGTCGTGGACTTGTCTTCATCCGACTTGTCTGGGCCATCCTCTTCTTTTTGAGTCTCTTCAAGCTGTTCCTGTCTCAACTCCTGCTGGGCTTCTGTTCTCATGGACCGGGCTTTAGCTGCAATCTGACGATCCTTGCCGCTAGGTTCCGCTGGAGCAAGGGCCGAACGTATGATATTGTCTGCTTTGGCAATGGTCTTTTCTGGGGAACTCTCGGGGCTGACGCTGATGTTCACACTGCCGCCAATGGCGTATTGTTTCCCGTCTGGACCTCGCTGGAAATCAAATTTTGGACCGCCATTGGAGAGGCCCCCAGCCGCAGCCAGATGCGCCTGCTCATGGGCTCTAACCTCGGCATCTCTTACCTTTAATCGCTCGATTAACTCTTTTTCAGACTCTGTAAGCTCTTCGTCGCTTTTAGGAGCGCCATCCGGTTTGGACCCTTTACTGGCTTGCTCGTCCACTTTCACCGTTGGGCCTTCTTTGCCTTGTTCTACTGCTTCGCCCTCAGTTTCCTGATCCGCAAGGGCTCGGGCTTCCTTGCTAAGCGAGAGTTGATCCTCATCTTGTTGGGTTTGCGCCGCTCCGGCGTCCCCCGCAGAAGGTTTTATGCTCTGTACCCCATCACTGGTTTCCGGGGAACCTTTGGATTCTCCCGAAAC
>JBNKOV010000954.1:0-2326 GCA_050294955.1 Holophagae bacterium | reverse complement strand
AAGTTCTTTTATCTCTTCAATGGAATTTGGGCCGCGGCGGTCAATTTGGCTTTCGAATAAGCCACGCCTCACCTTTATTGTATGGATATCGTGGGAACCATTCTCATCCGAGTAAAAGGCTAATAGACTTTTATATAGTTTCTCCGCGTCTTGGTATTTCCCGGCAAATCTTAAAAAAGAGGCCTTCTTTGTTTTAAGTCGATTCAATTCGAAGGTATCGGCTTCTACGTTTTGAATTGCGTAGTCAATATATTTTAGTGCTTTTTCATGTTCGCCCCAGCAGGAGTAACCATATGATAATCTTTCGAATAGCGCATTTGGAACTCTTTCACCATGTTCGGAAACAGCCTGGGCCACTCTGTCCAATATGCTTCGGCTTTCAGCGGGATCGCCTATTGTGTAACCATTTTCAGCAACCAACATCTCCGTCATAGCATTGATGACTGCATTTTTGGCAAACTGCTCTTGTCTTGCACGCACCCTTTCGATGGTTAATAAACCGAAAAATGAAATGAAGAGCAATGTGGCCAGCACGATCCATTTATGCCTGAAGGTGAACTTCCTGACCTTGTACAACATGCTGGGAGGTCCAGCCACCACGGGTAAGCAATCCAGAAAACGCTGGATGTCGCGCCCAAATTCGCTGACAGATTCGTATCGATCATCGGGGTTCTTGGAGAGGGCCTTCATGGTGATCCAATCCAAATCGCCTCGCAGCATGCGGGAGTGAGTGCTTCCCATGGTATGCTTGCCTCTGGCCAACTTCACACTGGGCAGGGGCGGCTCTTCGTTGCGGATGATCTTCATCATTTCCATTAAGGAGCATTTTTCCAACCGTCTCGCGTTGAATGGCGTTGACCCGGTCAGCAGTTCGTAAAGGATAGCGCCCAGGCTGTAAACGTCGGTTCTAGTGTCAATATCCTGGCCGGAATTGATTTGCTCCGGCGACATGTAGGCAGGTGTTCCCAATACATGGTGCTCTGCGGTCTGTATGGTGAGTCCGGAAATATGGGCAGACCCAATGGCTTTGGCTATTCCAAAATCAATCACCTTTAAACTGGGCCGCATCTGGGAATTTTTGACCAGGATATTCCTCGGTTTTAAATCTCTGTGGATAATGCTATTGCGGTGTGCGTGGCTCACACCGGCGCAGGCCTGCAGGAATAGGGTGAGTCGCTCGCGGACATTTAGACCATTCTCCCTGCAGAATTCGTTGATGGGCATGCCAGGGAAGTATTCCATGGTAAAATAGGGCCGCCCTTCCCAACTGCCAGCGTGAAACACACAGGCCACGTTGGGATGATTCAACTGGGCCAACATCTGATATTCAATGGAGAACCGACGCAAGATTTCACTGGCGCCGATGCCCCATCGGATGATTTTCAGCGCGACCTGGCGCATAACGGGCTCTTCCTGGTGGGCGAGGTAAACCAAGCCCATGCCGCCTTTGCCAATGGGTTTTAGGATTTTGTAGGGTCCAATACGGTCAGGTATTTCGCTTAAGGTATCGGCTTCATTAATGTCCAGTGAATCACTTTCTGGAAATTCTGAAACCATGTCAACCATGGGTTCTTCCAAAAAGTCATCGGCCTCAGTGCAAGCTTCTAATATTTCACGAGCCTCGCTTAAAAGCTCGGGATCATTTGCACAGGCGTGTTCAAGAAACGGCATGCGCTCCGATTCTTCCATTTCCAAACATGCAGCAACCCAACCAAAGGCTTCTTTCTGTTTCTCCTTGTCCATCTCAAATCTCCCATAATTATTGGGGGCGAACTCAATCGATGAATAGTTTAACCATTCTAAACGATTTTGAAAAAAAGTATAGTAAAATTATTCGCTTTTTCCAATTTTGTGGTTTTTACAGTAATTTAAGCCATCACAGTTGAAGATAGAAAGTGTTCATTTTTGTCTTAAAATGTTCAAATTCAGAATATGACGCCGACAAACATCACTCAACTATCTTTATTATTATCAGGATATTAACTACCCTCCAAGTGCCGTCTATACTGTAACCCCTATTTTTATTCTCGGACTCCACCTTCATTCTTTTTCCACGGACTGATTTCACTTGGTCCCAGGCCACCCATATTCGGATGTGTAACATCTCAAAGAACCCCAAAATAGCTATTCGGTGGAAATGAACGCGTTCTGACAGCCCTGGTCATAGCTGAAAACATAGTGGTTTAAATATGTATTTGTCTTAACTCTATAACATTAAACGTCATTTATTTATAGTTCGTTGGAATAATTCATAATGATTTTTTTGACCGCTCTTTTGGTAGTTTCCCATATTTCAGGTGCCGGACATTAACGTACATTTTGAATC
>JBNKOV010000953.1:0-2330 GCA_050294955.1 Holophagae bacterium | reverse complement strand
GGAGTTCTGCTACACCGCTGTCGCCCGCGAACACGGCCGAAAACAGCGTGGACAAAACTGCTATTGCGAATATTTTCCTTATCATAAAGGATCCTCCTCGTTGCTAGATCAAACGAGTGTGGACACATGAATGCGGCCACACCGCGTTCATTCCGTTAATAAGTGCGTTATGGCCTTAGGATGAGTTAAACATAGGCCCTCCTGCTGTTTAAGACGGTCAATCCTTTTGGCTTGTTTTTCTTAAATCAGTCTTATGTATTGACGTCGAGTTATTTATCCCCTTATCTTGTAACGCGGGAATAACGGGTCCCATTGATCAAAAAAAATGATGCGGCCCATGGCATTAGCGCTGTTTGCTTTGTGTAAGCATCATCTATGAAAGGCTTTGATTGGGACTTATTTTTTTGCGCAAGCAGGCGTTCACAAGCTGCTGGTCTGGGCTTTTACGCGGGTTCAATGCGTTTCAGGCGGGCGATCCCGTGGTGACATTACAGGCCTGTCTGGTTGCACTGGCTTGGATCAGGGCTGGCCTGGCTGCTTTAATTGGGGCGCTTTACGAGTTTGGGAGAAGCTTGTCCGCCAGTTTTTTGGGGACGCAGAAGTAGGTGACGCTAATGGTTGGGTTGTCTCTTCCCTTTTTTTCGATGGGGTAGATGGGGCGTGAGCCGCGGGTGTATTTGTCCAAAACCCGGTAGCCCGCTTCTTCTGCGCAACGTCGCCAGCTCCAGACGTTTTTCAGGTAATGGCTGTCCCAGGATGGTCGCAATCCCTGGCCTGACATTTCGTGGACGTGGCGAAATCCGGCGTGGTAGGTGTTCCACGCTGTGGCGCGAAGGTCCATATCGGTGAGACCGGTTTCCTCGGTGAAAAGAATGAGGATGCCTGCCTGACAATACCCCTTGAAGACCTCAAGCATCTTCTCGTTGGTCTGGTCCCTCACCTCGTGGAATCCGTTGCCCACCACCATCACAGCGCCCTCTGGCGACAGGGCTTCCTCTTTGAGGCGATCTATGATGAGGTTTGGTTTTCCAATGTCGGCGTTGCGGATGAATTCCATGTTTTTGGGCAACACGCCCTTGTGTTGTTCCGCCACTGCCGCGTCGATGGCTTCGTCTTCCAGGTCGGCCCCGAAGAACCGGATGTTTTCGGCGCCTCGGGTTCTCATTCGCTGGCGCGTGGCTTCGCCCTTGCCTACGGCGTGTTCGATAAAGACCTTGAATTGGAAGCCCGTATCTTCGCAGAAATCGTCCAGCGCCTGGTTGGCGGCCTTGAAGGTTTTCCTGTTGGCGTCCTGGCTGGCGGCCACGTTTTCGCCTCGGCTCACCCAGACGGCGCTTTCGCCGGATGTCAGTAACTCGCGGTGCTGGTTCAGGTAGGGGAAATAGGCTCCAATAATGCCAAATGGGCCAGGGCCGCGTTTGAAAACCCTTTCTCCTAAACGCGTTACCTTCTCGTCTTCAACAAGGCCCGCCTCTTCAAACAGGTGGCTTAGTCCGTAAAACAGGCCGGGCACGTGTTCGGCAATAGGGCTATTGGCGGTTATCTTGTTGCTCAAATTGCGGACGCGCAGCGCCAGCACTACCGGCAAGAGGCGATAGCCCAGCTCCATTTCATGGAGATTGGGAACCCAGGAAATGCGCGCTCGCTCGTGGCTTACGGGCCATTTCAACCATTGACGCAGGCGGTTCTCCAGTTGCGCGTCGTCTTTTCCCGAGAACCAATCCACCCAATGAGCGCACCAGTCTGTGCGGTAGTTGTCGGGCAGAACCGTAATATTTTCAAAGATCTTGCGCAAAGCGGGATCGACCGGCGCCATGAAACAGGGCGCTTCGTAATTGAGGTACCCCCGAGCGTAGAGAAAATGGCAGTCAATTTTGAGTTGTCGGCAATTGAGCCCATGTTTTTTGCTGTAGCGATCCGGGTCCAGAATTTCGTCGTCCAGCAGCCAGTCCAGGATGCCGAGACGCTTGTACTCCGAAAGAATCTGGCGCATGAGCCAGAGATCCGGCGGGGAGGTGATGGCGGCGGTGTTCACCATATTGCGCATGACCTTGCCAGCCCGGATCATGGACGCCTTTTCCTCGCAGTCGTTCATGCTGGAGATAATTGGCTTTAGATGGGTTAACCATTGAAGAATATTGTGGCCGTCGCGAAATAGATGGGGCGTCATTCGAATGAAACGCATAAAGGCGGTTTCCGAAATAATGGGGAAACCGGAGGGCATTTCGTAAGTACGGTCCTCCAAAACGGCCAGGAGGTGCTTCAGCTTGGGATGACAGTTTAAATAGGGGTTCAATTCGATGGCTTTGCGAAACTCTTCCACGGTTATC
>JBNKOV010000952.1:0-2331 GCA_050294955.1 Holophagae bacterium | reverse complement strand
AATGGCCCCCTGGCGCTACCAGATCGGGCTTCACAAAACCCTCGTAAGTGGGTCCGGTCGCTGAAAAGGAGGTGAGCGTGTCGTCGGTGGGGTCTTGGGGCGTGTAATTGTCGGTCATGGCGCCAACCGTAATGACATAGGGCACGTTGCCGGGCACGCCAATGGACATGGGATCGGGACCCAGGTTTCCAGCGGCGCAGACCACCACAATTCCAGCGTCCCAGGCCTTCATCACCGCCTGGTTCAGGGGATCATCCCAGTAATGGGAGCGGGGCGGCGCGCTGAAGGATAGGTTCAAAACCTTGATATTCAGGATGTTCTTGTTGAGAACCACCCAGTTGATGCCCCGAATGACGTCGGCGTAGGAGCCCTTGCCGGTTTGATCGAAACCCTTAACCACAACCAGGCCAGCGTCTGGCGCTATGCCGTTGTATTTACCCGTTGGTGAGGTGGCGCTGTTCATGATGACCCCAGTCACGTGGTCGCCGTGACCATTCACGTCCCCATAGGTTCCAGGCACGATCACATTGTTTATGGCGTCGTACTGGGTAATGAACCGGGGCCAGTTGATGGAGTCGTACCACAGTTCTGAAAACCCGGAAATGCCTGTATCCAATACCGCTACGTTCACGGAGTAACCATAATAACCGTAGGAGTGAATATCGTCGGCCCCTACTACTGTGGGGTACCAGGTCTCAACAGACGGGCCTGAGCTGGTTTCGGCCTGACGGTCTTCATAGAGGCGAATCCCTTCTGTTTCAAAGAGTTGTTTTTCTTGACGGGGCGTTAATTGAGCTGCAACTGCATTGATGATGTCCAATTGATGGGTAACTTTGCCGCCGACGGCTTGGATCTGGGCTGTTAACGCTTCCACATCCGAGCCCTGAACTAAAATGCTTTTTGCTTTCTCTGTTCCACTGTTTGGAATTTCGACCTTCTCAATCTTCTGCTTTGTGGGAATCGATAACGCCCCTACAATCATTAAGATAAACAAACTTGCATAGAAAATGGGATTCTTGTGATTCAAATACGCCTCCTGAATCGATGCGGGGTGGGAGCATGGTTGGTGTGCAATCCGCCTGTATTCATGTGTTGACACCATGATCTTGTGATTGAGATCACAGAGCGCCCTGATTTCAGGGTAAAGCTGGACTGTAAGAATTTTTGGAAGGTGGTCAATTTTCATCTCATGGGGATAAAATGAAGGCATTCAAGGGCGGGATACTCGGTTTTGGATTCCGTTTATTCCGCCAAATGGGGAGATGAAAATCGTTTTTTTTTACACCTTTGGCAATCCATTTTCTGTAGAAATTGTTAAGCTGTCTTCTGATCCGCGCTACCCGGAAAACCGGCTGAAAACCGGTGGGTTTAATGATCTTGATCCCGCTCTATCTCACGCATGAAAATATGAATTGTGGAGGTGTGGTCATCTCGGGATGCACTTCTGGCAGAAGCGCTTGAGACGATATGTTAAGCTTCTCGGAAGCACGTGTTGGTTACTTTAAGAGAAAAATAAATTTAATTACAAGTGATTTGAATATATGAGGTTGAACCTTCCCGATTGTGAGCGAATGATGTTTTCTGCGTTTTTAAGGGTTTTCAGAAATATAGACTCTATGGCTTATGCGAGTGATGGGTCTTTAATTCGTTGACCTGTGTACGCAGGTGTCGGTCGTGTTTTGTGAGTGACTGTTTTCTTGTCGATTTTTCGGTGGTTTTTTGGGACCGAGCAGGGTTTGGGCGCTTTATTTTGGGTGGTTTTTCACCAATGGCTCCTGTGTTTCGATGTTTTGATATGATGGTTCATTCTCATCAATCATGTTACAGGGCATGTATTTCGGTTTTTTTGTCGGGTCTTATGTAAATTGATGTATATATTTAGGTTAGGTACTGGGTGGCGGTTTCGTTTGCAAGTTTTCGAGAGTTGGTTTTCGTTTATTCTCTCTTTTGAGTCAACTTTTCCTCGTGTTGTGCAAGTATTTCCCCGGCTTGATCATCTTTTTCCGTGAGTTGTGCGAGTTTTGCGCTCGGTTCAGCCAGGATTTCCCTGAGTTCGGCGTCTATTTCCTCGACCCATTTCAGTTTTGCCACCGGTTTGTCCACCTTTTCGCCCTTGTGAGCAGGTTCGACATTGCATTGCGCATCTTTTGCGGGCATTGGTTCCAGTTTTGCCAGGTTTCCAGATCTTTTGCGCCCTATGCAGCCAACATTTCGCTGTTTAGGGGACTTTTTCCTTGTGTTGTGCAGGTCTGACTTTGGGCTGTGCAACTTTTTCCAAGATCTGATTCGGCTCAGATCTCAGTTGTTTGTTCATAGCTTTATGGCGAGCTT
>JBNKOV010000951.1:0-2332 GCA_050294955.1 Holophagae bacterium | reverse complement strand
ACATCTCCTATTTCACCAGGCCGTTCGCGATTCATTCCTCAGTTTTGCCGCAGAAGAGCCGGACCGGTTTGTCATTGTAAACGCCAATCAGACGCCGGCAGGGGTGACCGCAGACATTCATCGAGTTCTGGAAGAGAGGGGCGCCCTTGTTTGACAAAGTATTCGGGCATGACCGCATTAAAGAAATTCTAGAGCGAATGGTGGGGAAGAACGCATTACACCACGGGCTCTGTTTCTATGGTCCAAGCGGCATCGGCAAACGACTCGTGGCCCGGGAGCTTTCCCGAGCCATGTTGTGCGAAACTCAAACGGGCTGTGGAACCTGCTCTCATTGCATGAAATTCGAACATGGCAACCACCCGGACTACCTGGAGATTGCCCCCGACGGCGCAGATATTAAAGTCGCCCAGATTCGAGAAATCTCGGATAATCTCCATTTTCGACCCTTCGAGGCCCGGGCTCGCATGATCGTGCTCGACCGGGTGGAGGTCTTCCGCGAAGAATCGGCCAACGCCTTTTTGAAATCTTTGGAAGAGCCGCCGGAATACGTCTACTTCATCCTGGTCTGCGCCGACATCAAGGCCTTGTTGCCCACCATTCGGTCCCGCTGCCAGAAAGTAGCCTTTCAGCCCTTGAAAAACGAGGACAAAACCAAAATCCTCACGTCCCGTTTTGGGAAAGGCGAGAACATGGCGCGTCGATTGGCCAGCATCAGCTTTCGCCAGCTCGAAACCGAGGAAGACGCCTGGAACCTGTTCCTCAAAGACATGAAACTTCTGCTCACCTTCCTGAACATGATGGTCCATGAAGGCCACAGCATCGATCTGCTGTCAGAGGTGGTCCGAGACAAGGCCAGTTTCCCCCGCGTGCTTGATCATTTAACAATAACCTTAAGAGAGCTAACGATTTTAGCCAAAGGATTACCCAGAAGTCCCTTGTTTGAAGACTTCCAAAAAGAGCTGGATTTACTGGCGGGAAGAGCCAGCGCAGCGGCCTGGCGGCAGCTTTGGGAAAAGGTTGTACAACTAAACGGCGACCGCCGGCGAAACCTCAATCTCTCCCTGTGGTTCAACGCCGTGAGCGTCACCGAACTGGACTTACTGGAAAGAGCGGCCCAAACTTTGAAAAAACGCATCGCTCGCCACTGATACAGGCATTTGAAATGGGGTTTGTGCGCTGGTTTTCTGGCGAAACTAATTGAGAACTCGTTCTGAATAAAACTATTTGCGAGCTTATTGCCCCTGAAAACCGCCATTTAGATGAAAGGGAACTGGAAATTAGCCCAATTTCGTGACATTTTTTTTTCAATCTGATAGAATGACCCACCCGTGTGGTATACAACCCGTGTGGTCTTACATGGATTTCTAGAAGGAGGACTTGATCCAAATGAAAGCGCAACTTTTAACCATTATCATCCTGTTCGCCGGCGCAACAGCCGCATTAGCCCAGGAAACCACTGACGGCGAAGGGCCAAAAATAGTGGTGGAAAACTCTCTCTATGACTTCGGAGACATTGAAAAGGGTCAGAAAGTGACCACCGTCTTCAAGTTCAAAAACGAGGGGAAGGCGCCCCTGGAGATCTTGAATGTGGCGACCTCTTGCGGGTGTACTTCCGCGAAACCGGAAAAGTCCATTTATCAGCCCGGAGAGAATGGCGAAATTCCCGTTACCTTCAACTCCGAGCGTTTCGCCGGACCCATCACCAAGCGTGTGACCATTCACACCAACGACGCTACCTCACCCAAAACCGTTGTCACCATTAAAGGCAAGGTTACCGTTGAAGTAGAAGCCAAACCGGCCAGCCTCTTTTTTGCCAAGGCGAAAATGAACGAAAAGGTTTCTCAAGAAATCATGGTCTCCACCGGAAAGATGGAACAATTGGATGTTACCGACATTCAACTCTCTCCCGACTTCCTCACCGCTACGACCGAGCGTGTTGACAACAAGAACGTTAAGATTATTGTTACCGCAGACGGCTCCAAGTTCCCCAAGGGCAAGGCCCGTTTGAATGGCAGCCTGACTTATAAAACCAACAGCAAGACTCAGCCTGAATTGAAGTCCATCGTTACGGTGAACATTGAGCGTCCCATCCGGGTCAGCCCCAACTCCGTATACTTCTTTGCTTCAAAAGCGGGTAAGAAGCGCGAGTCCTTTATTAAAATGATTTCCACCGACGATCAGGCCTTCCAGATCAAAGACATCAAAAAAGATTTGGACTTTATCGAAGTCGAAGTCAAGGAAGACGATGAAAAGAACAAGGCTCTGGTTATCACCCTGCTGGAAAACGCTCCCGAAGGGAAGTTCACCGGCGCTGTGACCATCAGCACCTCCC
>JBNKOV010000950.1:0-2335 GCA_050294955.1 Holophagae bacterium | reverse complement strand
CTTCAAGCCACCGAGTTGGTGGATATGGTTTATCTTAAGCTGGTGAACAGTAAGCAGGTTCGCTTCGAAAGTCGAAAACATTTTTTTTGGTATGCCAGCCAGATTGTCAGGCGCCTTCTGGTCGATCATATCCGGAGTGTTATGAGCCAGAAACGTGGCGGTGGGATTCTGGAGTCCCTCGATGGGGATGTTGTTGGCATTAATCTTCAAAAGCCTGATGAGTCTACCCTTATGGCTTTAGATGAAGCCCTTTCCCGGCTGGAAAAGGTGCAGCCACAACAGTGCCGCATAGTTGAAATGCGATCCTTTGCGGGCATGACCATTGATGAAATTGCAGAGGTCATGAGCGTGTCCCAGGCCACGGTAAAACGTGAATGGAGCAGAGCCACCCGTTGGTTGCATTTTCAACTTCGCCATTAATAGCTATATTTAATTCATTCCCAAGGAGCCTTCCATGAAATCCCGATTAATACTTGTTCTGTCTGGCCTTATTTTTCTGGCAACGGCTCCACTGATAGGTCAGGGAAAAAATGACTTGTTCTTATTGGACGTAACCGGATTGGATGGTGATTTCAAGCTGAATTCCGTTCGAAACCTTACTCAACGTTCTGGGTATGACAACCAACCCTTTTTTGTTTCAGACTCTCGGGTTCTCTATACATCCATCCGGGAAGATGGACAGGCCGACATCTACCATTTTGATTTGAACTCAAATACTAGCAAACGAATTACTTACACCCAGGAATCTGAATACTCTCCCACTCTCATGCCCGATGGCGAGTCTTTTTCAGTGATTCGAGTGGAAGCCGATGGCTCCCAACGCCTCTACGCCTTTCCTCTGGACGGCGGCGTTCCTACCCTGCTTTTGCCAGAAATCAAACCTGTGGGCTATCATGTTTGGGTTGACAGTACAACCTTGGGTCTGTTTGTCCTTGGAGAGCCCAACTCTCTTTATCTTGCTACTCTCAACGGCTCCTCCAAAAAACTGGTTGGCTCCATAGGCCGCGGTCTCCAAAAAACGCCGGGTGAACATGGTTTCGCCTTTATCCACAAAGACAAGCCTGAATCCTGGCTTATCAAGAAAGCTATGTATGATGGGTCCAAGATGGAGACGATAATCCAAACCCTGCCAGGCAGCGAGGATTTTGTTTGGACAAAGGATGGCTCCCTGCTCATGGCTCAGGGCAGCGCCCTATTTCGGTTCAAACCAGAGGTGGACGAGTCCTGGGTGAAGCTCGTAGATCTAAGCGACCATGGTCTGAAAGGCGTCACAAGACTGGCGTTGAGCCCCAATCAAAAGCGACTAATATTAATTTCTGCGCTGTAAAAGCTGGTAAATATATCAGCTAGTTGTCTTGAAATATGGATGTTCTGCCAACTGCTTGTAAATATATAGTATTCCATGAGCTTTTTGGGACCTGGTTTCCGATTATCATAGTAGGACGACAACTTATGCCAATCGGGAGAGCTGTCGTTCCAGATCAGCTTCAGGAGGCAAGGCTATGAACCCCCCATCATCACCTTCCTATTTATTCAACATCCAAGACTTTCAACTTTATTCGGTTGCAGATCTGCTTACTGCAGCTGAAAAACCGTTGTCTCAGCCTGCGGACGACGAACTGCTCATGTCTCTTCTGCTTCTCACAGAAAACCTGCCAGACGTTTGCGACGTTATCGGCAGCGTAGGACCGGGACCATCAGAACCAGCCTGGTTTGGCTATCGCTGGAAACAAGCGTTAATCAAAAATAACAGTCCCGAAGTCGGGGCGCGTGTTGCGTCCTGAGAATCAACTCTCCCCCTCATAATCTTTAAGCTTGCGTTGTAAGGTGCGAAGCCCGATGCCCAGCACTTCCGCTGCGCGTGTCTTGTTGCCGCCTACCGAGGTAAGTGTTTGATAGATGGCCTCTCTTTCCAGAGCGTCCATGGTCATGCCGCTCGGTATGGCGATAGCCTGGGGTTTAGCTGTTTTATTCAACAAGTTGCTAGGGAGCAGGTCGTCAGTGACCAGGTCGTTTTGACAAAATATGACCAGGTTCTCAATGACATTTCTTAGCTCTCGCACATTTCCTGGCCAGTGATAGGCTCGCAAGGCTTCCATAACTCCAGGTGCGATTCCTGGCATGGTTTTCTCGTTTTCTTCGCAGATAGTTGCAAGGTAATGGTTTACGAGAAGGGGGATGTCGTCGGGCCGTTCGCGAAGGGGAGGGATTCGCAATGTGACCACATTCATTCGATAATAGAGATCTTCTCGGAATCGACCCTGCTCCACTGCATCTTCCAGGTCGGTGTTGGTTGCAAAGAGGAACCGAGAATTGAGCTTGATCAGCTCAGAGC
>JBNKOV010000949.1:0-2338 GCA_050294955.1 Holophagae bacterium | reverse complement strand
AGTCGCCAATGTTTGCGATCCCCAATCCATCAGGGAAGCGCTCATTAAGACCGAAATTACCCGGCTCCACGGGGTGGTGGCCAATGCAGGCGTTGGCGGGGAGAACCATTACGGTCCCGAGGATCGCTGGGGAGAGATCATCAACACCAATCTTTCCGGGGTTTACTACCTGATCAACGAAGCCCTTCCCTACCTCCGGCTGGAGCGCAAAGAAGATTTTCGCCACATCGTTCTCATCTCATCGGTTCTGGCCAGGCTGGGCGTGCCGGGCTATACCGCCTATTGCGCATCCAAAGCCGGGCTTTTGGGGCTCATGCGGGTTTGGGCTCAAACCTTTGCGGCGGAGAACATTCTGGTCAACGCGCTCTGTCCCGGCTGGGTGGACACCGAAATGGCCCGCGAGGGTTTGGACGCCTTCGCCCACGCATCCGGCGTCTCCTTTGAGGAAGCGCTTGCGGAACAGATGAGCATGGTGCCCCTGGGGAAAATGAGTAAACCCGTCGAAATAGGCGAGCTGGTTTACTTTCTCCTTTGCGGCGCCCAATCTTCCATCACCGGACAGGCCTTGGACATCAACAACGGCGCCATCATGCCCTAATGGAATTGGACCCTTAGAGAAACAGGGTGAATAGGAACCCGACGGCCGCCACAATGCCCGGTGAAAAGAGCATGAGGGCCAGTGCCAAACGGTAGGGATAACAGTGGTTTATGAGGAACACCAGCATCACTACCAATGAGAGGATGGGGATGGGGCAAAGAAAAGTGAGCACCAGCAGCGACACGCCCCAAAGCGCGCTTTCCCGGAACCCGCGTATGATCATGAATATTTGAGCGCCCAGCGCCAACAGAAATGAAAAGAGCAGGGTTCCCACAAAGATCAAGACCCGGAGTTCCCCAAAATCCTGGTTCACCTGACGCCAAAGCTGGCCCGGATCTCCTTGAAGCTCCAACTGATCCCAGACTTCCTTCAACTTGGGGTTATCGGCCAGATCCTGTCCGGCAACCTCTTCCGCTTCCTCTTCGGGTTCGCCGATTTGCACAAACCGACCGCCGCCCGCCGGGGCGCTGTGCTGAATGACGCCGTCCCCTTCCTTAATAGCGTCGGGAATCTCCCCTTTCGCCAAAGCCTCGTTTCGGCGCTCCGTTTCCTCCAGATCCACCTTGGCCAGGCCCAGGGTCATGAACTCGCCGGAACTGTGGGTGAACTGAACCTCACCGCCGAAAACCTCGTACTCGCCTTGAATGGCGATAGACCGACCATCTTTCAGAACCAGCACCCGGCTGCTGCTTTGCGCTTGGGCCAGAACACAAAAGAAACCCATGAGAAAAAGGCAGAAAAAGGCCCTGGCGGCCCCATTAATTCGCATATTTTTCCAACATGTCCATGTTAAACTGATAAGCCGTGCCAGAGGTGAAGTTGGTAATCACTGGAAAGGGAAACAGATTGATATTGCGGCAGAGCATAATGTAGGTTTGCACCTGAAATTTCTCGTACTCCCCTTTTTGAGACGCATTGTTCAGGTAGATATCCAGCAGTTGATCCTGAAGATCCTGACTGAGATTAAAAAGCCCGAACTCTTTGACAACAGTGTGGTTAATCTGAGCCGCGCCATCTGCCGCCCTGATAATCAAATCCTCGGGATGAATTTCTCTGAACATGAATGAGGCTCCTACCGACAAAGAACTCATTTGGATTATCCGAAATGCACGGCAAAAATGCAACGGAAATCTGAACACGGCCTGGCCTGGGAACCCCTGCAATTTAATGCGGGATATGCATAACGGCGCATTGACAGAAATCCATAACCGGCACTATACTTGTTTGGCCAGAAGACGCCTTGAGACGCGTCTTTAAACAGAGAGGAGATGCTATGCCACTTTACGATTACCGTTGTGAAGAATGCGCACATGAATTTGAAGTCCTTCAGGGCATGAACGATAATCCGCTGACAAGCTGTCCGGAGTGCAAGGAAGAAACCCTGAAAAAACTGGCTTCGGCGCCGGCCTTTACCTTTAAAGGCGGCGGCTGGTACAAGGATCTCTACGGCTCATCGAACGCCAAGTCCGGTAAAGAGACGTCAAAAAGCTCAACAACGGCGCCGGCAACGCCTGCGGCCGCAACTCCAAAGAGCGACACCAAGACCTCTACAGCAAAGCCTGGCAGCGCGGCCAAATAGACTGTCCCAACCGAGACCTGAACCCAATAAGCACAGCGCCTCAGCAAGGCTTGAGGCCAGGGCGTTTGGGTCTCAACAAACGTGCGGTTGTGATCGGGGCGGGTGAATTCCGATGAAAGAGCTGGCCGTCGCCTGCCTGAACGCGGACTCGAAACCCCGAA
>JBNKOV010000948.1:0-2343 GCA_050294955.1 Holophagae bacterium | reverse complement strand
AACCTGAACCACCTTGCCAACCGATTCCGCGCTTTCACCCAGCTTCAACATAAGGCTTTGGGTGTCGGACGCCTTCTCGGCGGCTGTTTTGGAAACATTGGCCGCATGCTCCGTGTTCTTGGTGACTTCGTTCACTGTGGCCGACATTTCTTCCAAGGCGACCGCAATGGTGTTCGTGTTTTCAGAAACCTGAGCCGCCGTTTCCGAAACCTGGGAAAGAGTGGCGCTCATTTCTTCAACTGCAGAGGACACCGAGTTCACGTTGGTCGTGGCCTCTTCCGCAGAGCTGGCCACCAGGTTGATGTTCTTGGTCATCTCTTGAGTGGCGTCCGCCGCCATTTGCGTTTTGGCGCTCATGTCGGAGCTGCTGGTCTTCATGAGTGAAGAGACTGAAGCCAGTTCCTCAGACGAGACATTGAGGATATTGGCGTTTTCCATAATGTCCTTCACCGTGCCCTGGAGTTTGTCCAGGAACATGTTGAACCAGCCCGCCAATTCGCCCAATTCGTCTTTGGTGGTGATGTTGATTCGGGTAGTCAGGTCGCCTTCGCCTTCCGCCACATCCTTCATGATGGTGTTCATGTTGGAAATGCTGGTGGTAATGCGCCACGCCACATAGCCGCTCACCAAAACGCCGAACAGCAGGCCCACGAGACCAATCACAAAACTCTTCTTGAAATTGGCGCTTGACCTTCTGTTGAGATAGTCTTTGGAGAATTCGAGAACTACATAACCGTTGCCGTCCAGGGTTTTGGTAACACGGCGAACATTGCTTGTGTTTTCATCTACATCCACGTTTTCCTTCAGGTTCGTCAACCTTTCAGCCGCGCTCATCCCGGCGCCCTGATCGGAGCTGGGGAGACCCGCAAGGAAATTGCCCTCGGGATCGAAAACGTCCAGCCGGGATATGGTTACGTGCTTCTCCTGTAGTTTTTCGACCAGGCTGATTGGCGCTTTCACGTCATCAATGTTTCCGAGAATCTGATAGCTGGACATGCCCAGAGAGACGCTCTCCACCAGGAAGCTCTCAATAAATAGCGAGTCCTGTCTGAAGATGTCTACTCCCAACTGTTTGCCCTGATTAGACAAAAACCAGACCATGCCCAATAGGATCACGCCCAACAGAAAAACGATCATGCCGATTCTGAACTTAATGGATGCGAAGTTCATAATGTATCCTTCCCCAAATGTGTTTCTCCACCCAATTGCTACTTGATGGTAGCTGCAACTTTCAAGATAGCCGGGTTCCAGTTGATGTTTTCAGCCTTACTGGAAGACAGGTTGAGAATAATCTTCGGTTTACCACCCTCAATGCCAACCCCCAGTGTGACGCCGTCTGGCACGAAACTGGGTTCTCCCGTAACGCTTAATATGGAATTTGATTGCGTGTGAGCTATGGCTGCCGCCACTCCTGAACCCACATAAACAACCTTTGCCCCGCCAGCGCTTCCTATATCACCCTCGGTTACGCTGTTCAATGACGCTTTACCTGCGGGTTTTCCAATTAAACTTTTTAACTCTGCCGCTACATCCGGAGCACCAATCACATGGATGGTGAACGGGTCACCTCCCAAATTGGTATAAAATGCCAGCAGTTTTAGAATGAGCGCCGCTTGTAATTTGGGCGGCGCTTTGGTCTGGGCCAATGCCGGGTTTGAGACCCCTGCAACCGCTAAAAATCCGACCACAAGCATAAAACTCTTGAGACTTACACGCACCATATACCACTCCTCTTCTCTATCGACTGATCAAAAAAAACTTTTTTCGATGCTTGAAAGCTCTCGGCCACCAAATTCTGAATCCTTATTTAACTCCAAGCTGGAAGTTAGATTTTACATCAAAATCATCGGCCAAAACGCAACGAACTTTATAGAATTCACTGGATTTTCGCGATTATACCCCACAAAAATAGCGAATTTTTTTGTTTTCAAGACCCCTTGACCCCTTGTGCATTGTGAAGCCGCAGAAGGCGGTCATTTATTCTTTCGGTCTAAACCAGCAGATACTCAAGCCCTTTCTTGTTTTTTCTTGTGTTGAAAATAAGAGTTTTAGCCTTGTTTTTAGGGTTTGGCCCTCATGGGCTAGGCCTCAACGTCCCTTTGGCAAATGTTCTCTGCTTTAACTTTTTTCGCCCCTCACCGAAAAAGTTTGAGCCATTGGGTGACCTGAGCTTCGGGATTCTCTACTTGAGTGATGGCCGAGATCACGGCGATTCCGTCGGCTCCTGCTTTCACCACTTCCTGAGCTTTCGCCAGATCGATTCCGCCAATGGCCACCAGGGGTTGGTTGATGTACTTCTTCCAATTGCTCAGCCGTTGCAGGCCTCTCGGGTCATAAGCCAAC
>JBNKOV010000947.1:0-2343 GCA_050294955.1 Holophagae bacterium | reverse complement strand
TATTCGTGATCTTAAAATTTTGATCGATATAACTGGGCAGGGGACTGGCCGTTGCTTTCCATCCGAAATATGTATCGGCCAGGTTTACAGCATCATTTATGGTAAAGTCTGGCACGCCTGTCTTTGCTTTTGACATGCTCCACTCCAGGGATAGGTTTGGTTTTTCTTGGACAAGACCTTAGATTATGGGCAACTGTGCGGTCGGTGAATCTCTGCGATCACTTCAGGTCTGCATTCTAACTTATGCTAGCATTGAATGGGGAGAAGAAATGCAGGTTTGATTTATTCCTAATGTCAATTGCAAGCGCTAATTTCAAGGTCTCCAATATTTAGATTCGAACAGCAGGTCCTGGCCTACGGGGATCTCCATGGATGATTCAGAGATTGCCTTTTCAATCGGTTCACACTCACCGCCCAACCATGTGGCAAAAAAGGCTTCTGCAGCAGCATAGAATGCTATGCGATTTTTTGCGTTCACAAAATGGTGGCCCTCATCAGGGAAGACGGCGTAAACTATTGGGACTTTTTTTCTTGAAAGTGTTTCTACTATGCGATCCGATTCCTCCTTCTTTACTCGTGGATCCCTTGCTCCCTGCCCCACAATGAGGGGCTTTTTTAGTTGATGAAGGTGGGAGACGGGAGACACTCTTTTTAATTCCTTTTGTCCTTGTGGGGTAGTAGGGTCTCCAATTCTTTTGGTGAACAGGGATACTTCTGGTTTCCAATATTCTGGGATAGAGTTTAAAAAGGACATCAAATCTGAGGGTCCTACAATGTCTACTCCACATGCAAACCTATTTGGAAATAGGCTCATGGCCATCAAGGTGGCGTAACCGCCATAGCTTTGCCCCATCAGGCCGATTCGGTCCGGGTCGGCAACCCCATTTGAAATTGCCCAATCCACTGCATCTAGGAGATCGTCATTCATTTTCTTTCCCCATTGGTGATTGCCGGCGTTTAAAAACTCTTTTCCGAAACCCGTAGAGCCCCTGTAATTTACACTTAAGGCGGCATATCCCCGGTCAGCTAGCCATTGGTGTCTGGCATTATAGCCCCAAAACACCCGCGCCCATGGTCCGCCGTGTACCAGTAGAACCAGAGGCAATGGCGCTTCAGGTCTACCCTCGCTTTGTCGGTCGAATTGGGGAGGGAGAGTGAGGTAACTTGCCATGGTCAGGTTATCTCTGGTTTTGATTTCTATTGGATGCATCTTGGTCGGCCCGGTATTCTCAACACTGGCTATATTGGAGAATAAGAATTTTGCCTTATGCTGCTTTCTTTCATATATAAAATATTTTTTGGGGCCATTTTCTCTTTCGTATTCCACGATCCAAATTTGATCGTCCAAGGACCGAGAGTTAACGGAAACTGAGCCTGATGAAATGGAATCCAGGTATTGAAAGTCGGCCTTTATCTCTGAGTCTAAAAAACGATAGAACGGGTGAAGGTAGTGAAATTTAGCCGCCTGGGCCTTTCCAGTAGCTGGGTGTGAAACCACTCCAATGGCGTCAGATTTGGAATCTTGGGCAAGAACCTGGTTTATTTTTGTTTCCAAGTTGAAGCGTGTCAGTGCGGCAGTATTATGAGATGTTCCATCCAAAAGATAAAGGAATTTTGCCTCCTGGTCCATACCCAGGATTTGAAAAGTTAACACATCATCGGGTTCAACTGTTTTAATGGAATTCCAGCAGGAGTCCTCCTTTTTGTAGAATATTTGCAGCGAACCGTCTGCATCTGTGAAAGCCGAAATTTTCGGGCGCAAAGCTCTATCCGCCCAAAAGGAGTGGAATTGATCATTTTGAAGAGCCAGCCTTTTTTCTCCGGTCTCTATGTGTATGTGATATAGATCGTGAAAGCTGGGGTTGCGATCATTGATTCCCGCTAAAATCCAATGGGGGCGCTCGTGTCCAAGGCCTATGATTTTGGCATGAATGCCTTCCATATTTGTTAGGGTTTTCTCTGAAAGATCCCGCAGGTTTACACAATGAATTCGCCAGTTTTCATCTCCATCAGAATCGGATAAATAAAGCAGGTGGTTGTTTGTGTAAGCCCATGAAAAATTTAGAATATCTCTGTGGCGTGATGTGGTGATAGGTTTTGCCTTGTCGGGCTCTCTCCTGGAACATGTCCAAATATTTAGAATGCCGTTCACAGGAGCGAGAAACGCAATGGTTTCTCCATTTGGACTAATGCGGGCAAGAGCCTTTTCTGGGTTGCCAAAATGAAAGGAACGGGAAAATCTCACCGAAAATCTCCTGCGGGATTAAGGAACACTTAAGACGCTATGCCAACTCTAACCGCCAGGTTGATGAGTTTTCCACTTTCGCGGTAAAAGAAACCCTG
>JBNKOV010000946.1:0-2344 GCA_050294955.1 Holophagae bacterium | reverse complement strand
AAAAGCGCAATAGCATTAATGCGACGATGGTTGGCGAGCTGCACAAGGCCCTGGATATGGCGGAATCCGATCCCGAGAATCGCGTGGTTGCGATTCGAGGGAAAAATGGGTTCTTCTGCACCGGTATGGACTTTACCGAAGTGGCCGGTCCCGAAGGGGAAACCGATGCCCAGGGGTTTATGGACCTGCTGAAACGGTTCTCCACCATGCCTCGCGTGGTGGTGGCCGTTGTGGACGGCCAGGCTATGGCGGGCGGGGTTGGCGTGGCGGCGGCATGTGATCTGGTGATCGCATCCAAATCCAGCCGGTTCAGTCTGTCCGAAGCGCTTTGGGGTCTGGTTCCCGCCATTATTATTCCTTTTATCATTCGAAGGATGGGCGCCCAGGCCGCCTATCGCATGACCCTAACCACCATGCCCGTCTCCGGTGAGGAGGCGCAGTTGCGTGGGCTGGTGGATGAGACGTCGGACGATCCCGAACGGGCTCTGAACCTGATGCTCAGAAGACTCACCAAGGTGACGTCCGCCACCGTGGGGCGTATTAAGACCTACTTCCGGAAAATGTGGATCATCGACCCGGCCATGGAGGCGGTCGCTGTCAATGAGAACCTTTCCATGATGGAAGATAAAAAGGTGCAGGAAAACATCCTGAATTTTACCAGGTTCGGGAAGTTTCCATGGGACGCGTCGTGATTTCTCTGAACTCCTGACTCTGAAATTCCGTAGCTTTAACATGGCTTCGGTCGCCAAATTGATCGAAAATCCGGGGGGATTTATGATAATACGTGAGATAGCGCCAGCAAAATGGATACAACTTATATGCAGGAGGGCCGTTGAGCCCATTGAAACCTCGCCGCCGTCCGGCTGATCCGCCGTGTCGAAGGATTGCCGGTTTCCAGAAGTTCCGGGCTATTTAACTCTCTGGAAAACCGTAGCGTTCCGCGAAATGTGGTAATTCACTGCGCAAGGCTTTAAACTGAGGTGACACTCTTTACTCGGCTTCGGTCTTTAAGAGCTGTCGTCACTGGATGCGGTTGGATGGCTAGCTGGCCATTCCAATTCGGGGCATTTTCGCCTATGATATTCAGATTGGCTTATGCCAATCTGGTCGGGGAGGCTGTTGTGGATTTTCTTAATCCTCACATTCGAAATGACTGGCATGCGTTCAGCCAGCGGCCTATGGCTCGCGTGGTTGAGGCGGGGGAATTAATTGGAATGGAACGGGTCTATTCTATGTTTCTCTTTTATCCATCCATGGGCGGGTCGGGTCAACACATCGGTTTTGCCAAAACCAAGGTCAGGACCGGGCAGGGGTTTCGAGGGCAACCTTGAAGGTCTGTTCGAATCACTCCGTTTCTGTCACTGAGGCGTTTCGCCTCGCGCAAAAATTGCCGTGATCCTAAAATTACTGAAATCTTAGAACTCAAAGCGCTGGTCCCTCTCTGGTGAGATGGGCGCGGAAGGGAAGTCAGAGTAAGATGAGCAAGAAAAAGACAACCGGGCAGTCCCGGCACGAGGCTCCGAATTCAAGTGATCAAGGCTACGACGGGGGCATGGAGCCCCAGCCGATGAAGATGGATATTGCGGTCATTGGCATGGCCTGCCGCTTCCCCGGCTCGGATGATTACCACGAGTTTTGGGACAATCTCATTCAAGGCGTCAATTCGATTAAGGTGATTCCTCCCGACCGTTGGGATTTGGATCAATTTTATTCGCCTGACTTTAATGCGCCTAATAAGTCGATCAGTAAGTGGTGCGGCATTCTGGATGATATTGACCGGTTCGACAATCGCTTCTTTAATATTTCCCCCCGGGAAGCGAAGAATATGGACCCCCAGCAACGGCTCCTGCTGCAAGAGACTTGGAAGTGTATTGAGGATTCCGGCCTTCCCCTGGACATTCTTCAGCGTAAAACCACTTCGGTCCATGTGGGCGTGATGGCCTCCGATTACCACCAGGAAGCGGCTTCTCCCAATGTGCAAACCGACAGCTTTGCGGCTCTGGGCAATTACGATTGTATTCTGGCCAATCGCATCTCCTATTTCTTTGGCTTCCAAGGCCCTTCGCTCTCCATTGGGGCGGCCTGCGCGGCTTCTCTGGTGGCTATGGAACGGGCGAAACAAAGTCTTCGAGCTGGAGAATGCGGATTCGCTCTTGCCGCTGGCGTGAGTCTTAACTTTCATCCCTGGAAGTACATATCGTTTTCCAAATCTCGCATGCTCAGCCCGGACGGCCGTTGCAAGACCTTCTCCGACCAGGCGAACGGCTACGTGCGCGGCGAAGGCGTCGGCATGATGCTGCTGAAGCCGGTGTCGGCCGCCGAACGCGACGGCGACCGGATCTAC
>JBNKOV010000945.1:0-2347 GCA_050294955.1 Holophagae bacterium | reverse complement strand
GCTGGAATTTGGAATCGAATTCTCGCAGGATGGGGCGGAAAAGGAAGAGGCACCACCAACTCTTATCGTCCTTAAGCCATGCCGTGTTATTCAAAGCAGGATTGACTCTCAAGAACTCCCGCTCAACGGGAAGGATCTCGCCAACCCCGGTTGCCAATTCACCACCGTAATCGTAGGCGTTGGCCAACCGCCTTCTACTGGGGTGGGATTGAATGACGATATGGTTGCTGTCAAAGGCAAAGCTGAAACTCGGTGTAGTGTTGGGTCCCAGTTGGTAGCTCTCAGGCTTGAAACCTGTGATGTATTTTCCTTTTTCGTAGTAGTTTAGCGCTTTCATATCGCTACGAAAGATCCACGTCGATTCGGCCTTCACCGCCATAGCGATAGGACCGTGGAGGCCCAGTTCACCTGGGCCATCGCCCCTATGGCCTATATTTCTAACAAAATCGCCTTCTGGCGTGATTTCAAGCGCCGATGGCGAGTCTTTCCTCAATATGACAAGGTTCTTTCCATTGCTCTCAAGTTGTCTAATCGATGAAAGATGCGTCTTTGGGTTGGCTTCGTCCTGGTATTTTACAGGTTCGCCAACAGGAATCTTATGGAGAGTGTCCCCTTGAAAAATAAGCAATAACATGAATATAGGCATAGGTTGGTCCCTCCAAATTGAACGAATCTTACATGGCCCAGGGATCGCAAAGATAACAATAGATTGTAGTTAACGATGCTCTTTTCATGCTTGCTCCTTTTTCTTTGTCAGTAAGAGCATGATAGCACAAAAAATAGAGTGGCTGGCTTTTTTACGCAAATATACCGATGTGGGGTTTGGTGGCGTAGGTTGAAACTAAGACCGTGTTGGGCAAGATTTGAAGCCCGAAATCTGGGTTCGCCTATGGGACAGGCAGGACCATGGTGAATTCCGTAAACTCACCCGGCATGCTTTCAAGGGTTAGGCGGCCCCCGTGTTCGCGGGTCATGATTTCATAGCAAATTGAAAGGCCCAATCCAATATTCCCCGTATCGGGTGGTTTCGTCGTAAAAAATGGCGTAAATATCTTCTCTTTATGTTCCTTGGAGATCCCCGGCCCATTGTCCCTGACCCGGATTTCCACCCTGTCTGAAAAGCGATGGGTGCTCACCAGAACCTCGGGTTGGAAATCCTTGTTGGCGCGGGTCTTCTCCAGAACCGCGTCGAATGCATTCGTGATAAGATTTACCAAGACACGGCTCAGACTTTGAGGAACCACCGGAATGGTTGGCCTGTCCTTATCGAAATCCTTGTTTAGGATAATCGGTCGGCCAGGAGAGCGGATCCCCGCGTGGGTCATTTCCGCAAACTCATCCACCAGGCGGTTGATATCTGTATCTACCTTTTCACCCTTCCCGCCGCGAGCGAAATTCATCATGCTCTGAACAATCCTGTTAGCCCGCTTCCCATGTCTGGAGATTACCTGAGCATTATCTGAAAGGGCGTCTGAAATATCAGCAACCTCCTCGCGGGTTTCCTCATCCATCGGCACGTTTTTCAAGGTCTCATTCAGCTCCGCCACCAACTCGGTTGCCAGCCCGGACAGGTTATTCACAAAATTCAGCGGATTCTTTATTTCATGGGCAATTCCAGCCGTCAGGGTGCCCAGAGAGGCCATCTTCTCCTGCATGACCAGCTTCTCCTGAGCTTTTACAATCTCCTCATTCTTCTGCTTCAATTTGGCCAGGAACCGAGCCTTGTCCAGAGCGGTTAAAGCATGCTGGCGGAACCGGTCCAACCGTTCCGGGCTGATCTGATCAAACCCGATCCGGTTCTCGTGGTTGTCAAAAATTAGCAGGCCCACCAACTGATTCTCCAAACTCATGGAAATCACCAGTCGCGCCTTGACGTCCACATCCCCTTCGTATCGAATGAGATAAAGACCAGGCCCCATCTCCCACTCATCTTGGAGATAGAGCCGTTTAACATCTTCTTTGGTGAATGACGTTTCTGGAAGCATGCCATTGTCCGGACCCGTAAAGGACGCCAATTCAAAGTGGAACTCCTCAATATTCCAGCGAAGGAATAGGCCTTTGTCCGCATTTCCAAAAAGCACCAGGCCCTGTTCCAAGATCGTCCGAAGAACCCGCTCAAGGCCGGTTTCCCTATTGATGGTTTCTACAATAAGGTCCATGGTCTTCAGCTCGTCGTTGCTCTTCTTCAGTTCCCCCGTGCGCGTCTCAACCTTCTGCTCCAAGGTGCGGTTCGACTCTTGGAGCCGGGTGTAGAATTGCGCGTTTTGGATCGAGATCGCAGCCTGAGAGGACAGCATCTTCAAGACGTTCAGGCGATCCTCGGTAAAGGCGCCCGAGCTGAGATTGT
>JBNKOV010000944.1:0-2347 GCA_050294955.1 Holophagae bacterium | reverse complement strand
TCCAGCTTTGTTCAAGCGACCCGAGCCTCTGAAAATTTGGGAGGAGGCTTTATAAGTCGTGATATTCTGCAGGGACTGGAGAAATGGACGGGGCTCTGATCTCCGGGCTCCCAAAATGTAAAAACAGGTGAGGCGATGGGCGTGCCGGCGTATGCTGGTCCTATGCGGTTTAAGTTGCATGGGGAATCTCCGTTCCAGCAAAAAGGGACTCTTTACTCGCATAAAATGCATATTCTGGATTTTTCCGGGATGGGAGCCCGAAACGGCCCCTGTAAAAAATGAAGGAATGCGAACGATTTTCCTTGACCTGAGCGGCTCATAGATGGAGTATGATGCTGGTTTGTTTGAACCCGGTTTATTACTCTTGTGGAGGTGAAATCATGACAACTCAGACAAAATCAAGTAGTCTGATTGAAATGGAGTCCCGGTATGGGGCACACAATTACCATCCTCTAGATGTAGTGCTTTCCAAAGGTGAGGGTATTTATGTCTGGGATGTTGAAGGCAAACGTTATATCGATTTTCTGGCGGCATACTCTGCGGTGAATCAGGGCCACAATCACCCAGCCATCGTGAAGGCGCTTTCGGAGCAGGCCAGCACTTTGGCTCTTACCTCACGAGCATTCCGCAATGATCGGTTTCCCCCTCTGCTGGAGACCTTGAACAAGATGACGGGTTTTGACAAGGCGCTGCTTATGAATAGTGGCGCGGAAGCGGTTGAAACAGCGATTAAAGCTGCGCGTAAATGGGGTTATGAGAAGAAGGGCATCGAGGCCAATAAGGCCGAGATGATTGTTTTCGGCGGGAATTTCCATGGCCGCACAACGACCATTATCAGTTTTTCCGATGATCCCGGCACCACCAAAAATTTCGGTCCTTTTACTCCTGGATTTAAACTGGCCCCCTATGGCGATCTGGATGCGGTGAAGGGGCTGGTGAATGAAAACACCTGCGCAATTATGATTGAGCCCATCCAAGGCGAAGGCGGGGTTGTCTTGCCCAAGCCTGGCTTCCTTAAGGAGCTTCGCGCTCTGTGTGATACGGAAAATGTGTTGTTGTTTGTAGACGAAATCCAATCAGGGCTTGGCCGAACCGGCGCCTTGTTTGCGTTTGAACATGAAGGCATCCGTCCCGATGCTGTGACGATCGGAAAGGCGCTTTCCGGCGGTCTGTATCCTGTCTCCGCCTTTTTGGCCGACGACAAGGTGATGGACGTGTTCACGCCAGGCTGCCATGGTTCCACTTACGGAGGCAACCCTCTGGCTTGCGCAGTGGCGCAAGCTGCTCTGGATGTGCTGGTTAATGAAAATCTGATTGAAAAATCCAAGGAGCTGGGCGCCTATCTGCTGGACCGGGTCCGCGGTATTCAGTCCAAGCATATTCGCGAAGTTCGCGGCAAGGGTCTGTGGATTGGCATCGAACTTCACGCCGAAGCAGGCGGCGCGCGCCGTTTCTGTGAACGCCTGGAAGAAGAAGGTTTGCTGTGTAAAGAAACCCACGAGCACACGATTCGCCTGGCGCCGCCCCTGGTGATCACCAAAGATCAACTCGACTGGGCTCTGGAGCGCATTGAGAAGGTCCTTCACGAAGACTGATATCAGTAAGAAAAAGTGAATAAAAGCCCGTAATCAGGTCAAATCTGATTGCGGGCTTTTTTGCGTTTGATAGCACTATCTCGTTCGGTTTTTCTAACGATGTTCTGAGTAAATCTTTGGTTATATGACGTTTATTTGCGATTCATGAGTTGACTTGGGATGATTTCCCGTATAGGTTGTATTTGGAGAGTCGTAATTCTCTCATGACCCCTATCTTTATTTGCGCAGCCATTTATACTTATCTTGCTATATGCTGCGTTTTATCCATTTTTACAATACATGGAATTGCGTCTGAATACCCTGTGTACTGAATTGATTTAATTACTGCATTTATTTTTTTCTAATTTCCAATTGTCACGGCATCAGGTCTGCCGTCGATTGGGTCCCAGGTCGCACGAGAAGCAGGAGAAATTATGCATATGGTTTTGTGTTCCGCCGGGAGTTTCGGCGATGTGTTCCCGTTTATCCGTTTGGGCGATGAATTGAAGAAGCACGGGCATCGGGTCACCGTATTTGCTCATCCAGCCTTTCGGGTTGGCGTTGAATCGAGTGGTTTGGAGTTCTTTTCCCATGCGCCCATGCCGCCAGCAAAATTTGATCAGGAGTTTGATTCGGAAAGCACCTTCAACGCCTTGTTGGAGGAGATTGTTCTGCCCAATATTCCTGTGTTGTACCAATGGCTTGAGGCCAATTTTAAACCGGGTGAGATGTTGGTCATTTCTCAACGGAGGTTAATTGGGGCTCGTCTGGCC
>JBNKOV010000943.1:0-2360 GCA_050294955.1 Holophagae bacterium | reverse complement strand
TAAAGGGATTCGTCCATTGGACCTGGAACGCTTTGCTGGTGCCACCGAAAAAGAATGCCGCCCGCCAGGGCCAGGCTCCTGGCGCATACTTCCGCCCAGATATCCAGATCATCTCGAGTATATCCAACCACAGTAGGTTTGCCTGTGGTTCCCGAAGAAGCGTGAAGTCGTATCACCCGATCCATGGGTTCGGCAAAAAGACCGAAAGGGTAATGATCTCTTAAATCAGACTTTGTGGTGTATGGGAGATGTTTCAGGTCTGCCAGGCCAGACAACTCGCCGTTCCTGATTCCGGCTTCATCCAGCGCCTTTCTATAAAATGGAACCGCATCATAAACCCGTTTTAATAATTCTCCCAAGCGCTTACCCTGAAGGTCTTCAATCGCCTCTCTGGACATGGTTTCCATAGCTTCATTCCAGATCATATCCGTCCCCTTTATTCAGGTTCCCCACCGAACTACATTATAAGCATAACCGCGAAACGAAAAGCCAGCTCTGGGATCCTTGCGATATCTCAGTTAAAGGTGTTTGTAAATAGCCCAGGTCGTGGCAATAATTTCCTCCAACGAAGAATGACGGGGCTCCCAGCCCAACAACTCCTGAGCCTTCGCCGCCGTGGCCACCACGGTTGCGGGGTCGCCCGGTCTTCGGGGAGAAAGCTTGATGGGAATGGATTTCCCCGTGATTTGTTCGGTTATCGCAATCACTTCTTTTACTGAATAACCCGCCTCGGTGCCTAGATTGATAACCAGATTTTGGTCCTTTTCCTCCATATACTCTAAAACCATGGCGTGGGCTTGGGCAAGATCGGAGACATGGACGTAATCACGGATGCATGTGCCGTCTCGGGTTGGATAATCGTCTCCAAAAATTTCAATACAATCTCGTTTGCCCGCAGCAGTTTCCATAACTACGGGTATGAGATTGCGCGCATGGATCTCGATTCCGCCCACCCGGCCTTTGGGATCGTATCCAGCGGCGTTAAAGTATCGCAACAGCCCGAAGCGAAAACCCTTAAGCCTGCTAAACCACTCCAACTGCTGTTCAAATTGTAATTTGGTGACCCCATAGAAATTGGTGGGATTGCACGGATGGCTTTCGTCTACTGGTAGGAAGTTTGGTATGCCGTAAACAGCAGCAGTGGAGGAAAATAAAAAGTACCGTATTCCGTGTTGTCCCGCTCTGGTCAGCAGATTTAACGAGCCAATTATATTGTGCCGGGCGTAACGTTCCGGCTGGTTCATGGAATCACCAGCCGCTTTCAATGCGGCTAGATGGATGACGGCGTCAAATGACGATTCCTCAAAAAGCCGGTCCAAATCCGATTCGGCCAGAATATCGCCTTTCACAAAACGGGCCTCTTTGAACAGGTTCTCTTCACTGCCAGTGCTCAGGTTGTCGAATACGGTAACCTTTCGCCCTCTTTCCAAAAGATCCAAAACGATGTGACTGCCGATATATCCGGCGCCCCCAACTACCAAAATATGCAAAAGAACCTCCGGAAATCCCGCTGCCGCCAGGAAAGGCTTTTATCTAACTTAATCCCAAGGCGTCTGTCAAGTGATCATAAGGGAAAATCCCTAAAATGGAAAGTGTCCGGATGGTTTTCAAACCTACGGCCTTTCGATTTGCAACATTAAGCGAAGAAAAGTCGTTAGTTTTGACAATGCCGGAGCCCAAGGTTGTATTGGGTTGCAACATATGACGCAATTTTACTCTATGTGCTTGCCGGATGGTTGTTCAGTTTCTAGAATGGAGATGTTGGCGCTTTGTTATTTTCAAACGCCGTATTCCAATGATTTGTGGTTTTTGGGAGGCAGAAATGCGGTTTCTTCTTTTTTCGATTTGGGTAGCGGTCCCCATGTTGTCTGCTGGAGAGCCAGATGCGAAGGATATTGTAGCCAACTATGTAAAAGCCATTGGCGGCGTTGATAAAGTTATGGCCATCAAGTCCTTAAAGAAAGAAGGCATCTATGTCTACAACGGCTTGGAGCACCCGCTCACTCTTTGGCAAAAGGGCGAGAAGATCCTTTTTGAGATAGACGGGCTGCAAATGTACGGCCAGACGGTTGATAAGGGCAAGGTGGTTTTGCGGGGTTATGACGGGCAACAGGCCTGGGATTTGGATCCCAACCGAGAGGTTCCAGTCGCGGCCATTCCTGAACCCAAAGCCGTTTCTCTGATTTCGGAAGCAGTGTTGATCAGCGCCCTGGCTCGGCCAGGCGTGGAACCCAAACTTCATGGGAAGTTGACCTTGGAAGGGGTAGAGGTCTGGCATGTGGAAATACCTGCTCCCAATGGCGCCCCTCAGAGCTGGTATTTGGATTCGAAAACCTGGTTGCCCGTGAAGATGTCAACTC
>JBNKOV010000942.1:0-2360 GCA_050294955.1 Holophagae bacterium | reverse complement strand
ACTATCACCCAAAACATCACTTCAATATTGAACGCATGATGACGGTTGCTGAAGCGACCCTGCAATACGCAGAAAAGGCCTATGCGCCCTATCCGCACAATCAATTGCGAATCGTAGAAGTCCCAAAATACGACCGTGGTTTGGCTATAAGTCTTGGAGGATTAATCACTATTTCAGAGGACGCGGGGTTCTACAGCGCAAAAGGCGACATTGATCAGGTTTCCTATTACACGTCCCACGAAATTGCTCACCAATGGTGGAATCACCAAGTCATAAGCGCCAGAGCGCAAGGAGCCTGTATGATTGCTGAAAGCCTGTCCCAATACACCAGCCTTGCAGTCCTTGAAAAACTATACGGCAAAAAGGCCGTGAAAGAATTCCTCACCCATGATGAAGAAAGCTATTTTAAAGGGAGAAAGAGGGAATCCCGGACCGACAGACCCCTAATTCAGGTGGAAAATCAGAGCTATATCCACTACGACAAGGCGAATCTGGTATTCCACGCATTGAAGGATGTGATGGGAGAAGAGGAGCTGAATTCTATTCTCTCCCAATTCTTAAATGACTTCAGATTTCAAGGTCCACCTTATCCCACAGCCACAGATCTGGCCCATCGTATAGCATCGGCTCTACCGGATGAAAGGCAATACATGATGGAGGATTTGTTCGAAACCATAACCCTATATGACAACCGTTTGATCCAAGCCCAAGTAAAGCCCCTTGAGAATGGACGTTTCGAAGTAAATCTAGACGTAGAAACCCGCAGATTGAAGTTGGATGGATCGGGAGCCGAAACTGTAGCTCCGCCAATAGGCTTCCTTGAAATCGGATGCTTTGGCGAAGGACGAGAAGAGCCATTTAAAATTCGTACTGTCCCCATAACCAAACCAAAAATGCAAATTAAATTCGAGGTAGAACAAGCGCCATCCCTCATAGAGCTGGACCCATTGTTGAAAATGATGGACCGTAATAGAAAAGACAATAGAAAAGAAACAGGGAGAGAGAACGATGCTTAGAATCAATGGACTTTCAAAGACCTACGACAACGGGGTTCATGCCTTAAAAAATGTAGACCTGAAAATTCCCAACGGGCTTTTCGGATTGTTGGGACCCAATGGCGCCGGAAAATCCAGTCTCATGCGCACTATTGCCACTCTTCAGACCGCTGATTCCGGCGAAATTTATTTCGATGATTTGAATGTCCTGGAGGACCCTGCGAAAATGCGCAGGATATTGGGCTATCTCCCACAGGATTTTGGCATCTACCCTCAATTCAATGCGGAAACAATGCTCAACCATTTTGCTGCGTTGAAAGGCATATCCAGTCATGGTGAACGCAAAGACACCGTGCATGGATTATTAGCCATGGTAAATCTATGGGACGTTCGCCACCGTAAACTCGGCACTTATTCAGGGGGCATGTTGCAACGATTTGGCGTCGCCCAAGCCCTATTGGGAAATCCCCGCCTTATTATTGTAGACGAACCAGCAGCGGGGCTAGACCCAGAAGAACGAGACCGGTTATTGAACCTTCTGAGTGAAATCGGGGAAAATGTAGTTATCATTTTGTCCACACATCTCGTAGAAAATGTGAGAGATCTATGCAGTAGAATGGCCATCCTCGTCGGTGGCCAGGTAATGGCGGGCGGCGAACCCGAGCAACTTGTAAACCAATTGGCCGGCCAAATTTGGACAGCCCTGAGCGACAGAGCGAGCGTGGCGGAAATGCGAAAAAACCATCAGGTTCTATCTGCCAGACTCTTCACTGGGCGTATCGCTTTGCGTATAAGAAGCCAAACATCTCCAGGTCCCCAATTCCGCCAGGTTCCCGCCAATCTTGAGGATGTTTATTTCTCGGTTCTTTCCGAGAGTAAGAAGGATGGGGAACCATAATGACATCTTGTGTTCAACGATCCAAAGGCCACTTAGTGTTCTATACCCAATGGATTAGGGATTTGAAATTGGGCGCCCCCGGCTTTTTTCAAGGACTGCGCAACCATTCAATTCGTCCAACGACCACATTTGAGAGTGCCTGAGCACCAAAGGAAAAAGCCCAGGAAATCCCTGCATCTCAGCATCTGGAGATTCCACAAAGGGAAGAAAACCATCGAAATATTTCTTACAAATCCTGCTCGACCGGAATTGGGATCTTGGAGGATTCAGACCCCATACACCGATTCGGCTTGACTGATTTTAATTAACCGCTCATCAATCCCATTCGCATCAGTTTGAATGAGAGTTTCTAGAAAAGGATTGAATTGAGGAGGTTTCGGACCTTTAAATCGAATACCAGCTTCTCCGCCATGGGTCCAAATAAGTTTTCCATTTAGAACCATGCTTTTGCCTTGACAAAGAATCTG
>JBNKOV010000941.1:0-2365 GCA_050294955.1 Holophagae bacterium | reverse complement strand
GGATACGCCAACCTTCGGGTTCTTGAATGTGGACGATACAGCGTATATCGCCGATATGGTCTTACACGGGAAGGGATATTTCTTTCAAGATCGCAATATAGACGACTACCAGGCCTCTTTGCCAGTTTAAGGATCGGGGCATGACTCATATTTGGAACCATCCATGAAACGCATCTTCCAAGCTCTCTCTTTCCGGATTGTCATCTTTAACTTTCTTGGTTTCTTGATTCCCATTTTGACGGCCTCCTATTTTCTGGACCAATTTCAAAGGAACTATCTCTTTGGTAGGATTGATCGAACCCTGGAAACAGAGGTTCTGGTGATCACTTCCGAATTGGATGAATTAGAGGACGGGGAAAATGATGTTTACGCCGCCATTTTGGACCAATTCAGCCAAGGCCACGGAATTAGCCGCAGTTTCTTCAGGTTGCTGGATTCCACTGGCCGGGAAATTGCCACATCCGACTTGAGCCATTGGCCGGGCGTTCATGCTCATCCCTTGCCATTAGAGGAGATAGGCAAGCGGCCTATTACCTGGGAGACCGCTTTTTTTCGAGAGCTGGGCGTCCGGATTATCTATTACCAAAGCCCGGAAGGTCGTATTCTTCAAATTGGACAAGACCAGGAAGATGTGGTGGCGCTTCTCAAGGACTCGCGCCTGGTTTTCGGCTCGGTTATGGGCGGGGTTCTGCTCGCCGGGATTCTCTTTGGCTGGTTGTCTACGGTTAAGGCGCTCAGTGGGATTCGGCGGGTCAGTCATGCCGCTGCCCTCATTCGCGAAAAGGGAGATCTGGCCCATCGCGTTCCCTGGCCAACCGGTAGCTCGGAAACGGATCAACTGGCCGCAGCTTTTAACGATATGTTGGCGCGAATCAAGGAACTCATCAGCAATTTGAGATATGTGATGGACAATATCGCTCACGACATTAAAACTCCCGTTACTCGGATGCGCGGCATTGCGGAGGCCGAGCTGAGAAAATCCGAAGGCAAAGACATCGCCTATTTGGAGTTATGCGGACATGTCGTTGAAGAAAGCGACCATATCCTCAGTTTGGTGAACACGCTTCTGGAAATTACTGCCACCGAAGCCGGTCTGGTCAATTGGAAAATAGGAGAGTTGGATCTTGCAGATCTGGTTCGGGAAGGCTGTGATCTATTCGCTCCCGTACTGGAGAATAAAAGCTTGACCCTTCATGCCTCCATCCCTGAGAGCCTTTTGGTTGAATCGGATGGCAGAGCCCTGCAAAGAGTCGTTTCCAACATGTTGGACAATGCGGTGAAATATACCGGCGAAGGCGGTTCCATCAAAATCAAACTCGATTCGGACGAAACGCAGGTTCACCTATGCATTGCAGACACGGGCATTGGTATTGAACCGGGTGAGTTGAATCTCATTTTTAATCGATTCAACACCTATGCATTGCAGACACGGGCATTGGTATTGAACCGGGTGAGTTGAATCTCATTTTTAATCGATTCCACCGAACTGATCGAAGTAGAACCGAGCCAGGCAATGGTCTTGGCCTCAGCTTCTGTCAGGCCACTATCAAGGCGTTGGGTGGTGAAATAACCGTCGAAAGCAAGCTGGACGAAGGCACCGCGTTCACTGTGACTCTCCCCATCCGACACAACAAAAAACTTTCTTCAGCTACCGCTTAAAATTTCCAGCTTATCGGCCGGGGAAGGGAGGACGCTCAGCTTCCTGAAGCGCTCAACGGCCTTGCGCGAAGCCTTTAGAGAGAACTGATGGTAATGGGCCTGAAAAAAACGCCAGTACTCCAAAAGCTCTTTAGGCTCTGCGGGAAACCTGGCCATGAGTTCTACATCTGCAGGCCCTTCGCGATCCCAATCGCTCACAGGACGAAAACTCTTGCGATGCCATGGACCAGGTCCCAATTTGGACAACGCTTGACGATGGGCGGCTGTGGCGTATCCCTTGTGGTGAGCCAAGCCATAACCCGGGGACTTATCTTCAAGGGTTTCCATCAAGGCGTCACGAGTGACCTTGGCCACAATGCCTGCTGCCGAAATGGCGCTTACCCTACTGTCGCCCTTAACCACTGTTGCGGCCCAATTTAACGTGGGGGGTTTCTGATTTCCGTCAATGAGCAGGGGTATGTTTGGATTGAGAGCGGGAGCCACCATTTCAAAGCCGTGAAGGGTTGCCTTGAGTATGTTGAGGTAATCCACGAGGATAGGGCTCACTACCGCCACCCTGACCCGAGTTGCCGCTTCAATAATGGCGGGGTCCACATTCTGTATGCCGATATAGGTGTTTTTAATAATTGGCAACAGCGAATATAGAAACAATGCAAAAATAGCATTTTTTGCCCCGATGCCGAGCACTGGAATAACAAAAGCGAAC
>JBNKOV010000940.1:0-2366 GCA_050294955.1 Holophagae bacterium | reverse complement strand
TCACACACCGTCATCGACGTCGCCGTCGTCGTCGCCGTCGTCGCCGTCGTCGCCGTCGTCGCCGTCGTCGCCGTCGTCGCCGTCGTCGCCGTCATCGCCGTCATCGCCGTCTTCGTCGCCGTCATCGTCGAAATCTGCGGCGTCAACGCCCATGCCCGCTTCTGCGAAACCACTGTGATTGAGGGCGGACCCGCCGATAAGGGCTGTGTCTTCGAAGGAGCCCTGCTGGTTGATCCAGCATTGATTGGCTGTGCCGTCGCAGGCCACGTATAAGTCCAGCCAGCCGTCTTTGTTGAAATCGGCGGTCACCACGCCCAGCGCGTTGCCGTAGGCTTTGATGACGCCTGTCTGGGCGGTGACATCTTCAAACGCGCCATCTCCTTTATTTCTCAATAGCCTATCGGGTTGGGGCTCGTAGCTCAGTGGATGGCAATAGTCTTTTTGCCCGTGGAAGCAATCCTTGTGGTTGTCCAAGGTGAAATTAACGTAATTGCCTATGAAGAGATCCAGGTATCCGTCTCTGTCATAATCCAGAAATGTGGCGCTTACGCTCCATCGGGAGTCGTCGGCGCCTGAAACGGCGGTGATATCCTCAAATTTGCCATTACCCTTATTTAAATAGAGTTGATTGGAGCCAAAGTTGGTGATGTAGAGATCGGGCAGGCCATTGTTGTCAATATCGCCCACGGCGGCGCCCATGCCATAGCCCAGGGCGTTGATGCCTGCCTCTTGGGTGACATCTTCGAAAGTCAGGGTTCCATCTGGCGTCAGATTGTTGCGGAACAGTCTGCCCCCTTTTTTTACGGCGTTTTCAACGCCCAGAGCAAAGCCCTGGCAGAGGAAGACATCTAAATCGCCATCTCCGTCATAGTCCAGCAAAGCGCCGCCGGCGCCCATGATTTCTGGCATGTAGAAAGCGCCGCGACGTCCATTCTCATGAACAAAATCCAGTCCTGTTTCAACCGCAGCCTCCGTGAAAACAGGCTGGTTGGATGTGGATTGGGAAGCGCCGCATCCCCATAAAAGAAAACAGATTATGCCGAAGTAGACGATATGCTTGAAAGTCATGAATGAGCCCTGTGGCGATGACGATTTACCGGACTGCAGTCCGAAGCTACTAGCATAGCCCAGCATCCAGATAACATCAAGCAGTCTTACTTCGGTAGAACCGTGTATTTTATTAGAAAGAAAAGGCGCGGCGTTTGGGGCGCCGCGCCTTTGCGTTTTCTACTCGTACGCTTCGATCGGAGGACAGGAGCAAACCAGGTGTTTATCACCGTAAGCGTTGTCCACTCTTCCGACAGAAGGCCAGAATTTGCAAGACCTTAGCCAGGGGAGAGGGAAGACAGCGCGCTCGCGGGAATAGGGATGATCCCAGGTTTCCGCCGTTAAAACATCCACCGCATGCGGGGCATTTTTCAGTGGATTATTGGCTCGATCCATTTGACCGTTTTCGATTTCCCGAATCTCCTCTCTTATGGAGATCATGGTGTCGCAGAACCGGTCCAACTCCTCTTGCGATTCGCTTTCCGTGGGTTCGATCATCAAGGTTCCCGCCACCGGCCAGGACATGGTTGGCGCATGGAAACCGTAGTCCATAAGGCGTTTCGCAATATCTTCCGCTTCAATTCCCGCCGAGACTTTGAGCGGGCGGGTGTCGATAATGCACTCGTGCGCAACCAGGCCCGTCGCGCCTTTGTAGAGAACCGGGTAGTGATCCTTAAGGCGGTTGGCGATGTAGTTGGCGGAAAGAATGGCGGTTTGCGTGGCTTTCACCAGACCGTCCCGTCCCATGAGCGCAATGTAGGACCACGAGATAGGGAGAATGCCTGCGCTGCCCCAGGGCGCTGCGGAAACGGCTGTTAACGCGGTTTCTGGGAAGGCGTCGGCTCTCTGACTGTGACCTGGCAGGTAGGGTTTGAGGTGGCTTGATACGCCGATGGGACCAACGCCCGGACCGCCGCCGCCATGAGGAATGCAGAAAGTTTTGTGCAGGTTGAGGTGGATGACGTCCGGTCCGAATTTACCGGGTTGACACAGGCCAACCAGGGCGTTCATGTTTGCGCCGTCCATGTAGACCTGACCGCCATTTTCGTGAATGATTTCGCAAATTCGGCGGATGGTTGTTTCAAACACGCCATGGGTTGAGGGATAGGTGATCATAAGGGCCGAGAGGTTGTCTCGATGGGTTTCGGCCTTGGCTTTGAGGTCTTCCAGGTCGATGTTGCCTTCATGGTCGCAGTTCACCACAACAACCTTCATGCCAGCCAACGCGGCGCTGGCCGGGTTGGTGCCATGCGCACTCATCGGGATCAGGCAGACGTTGCGATGCCCCTCGCCATTGGCCCGGTGGTAGGATGCGATGG
>JBNKOV010000939.1:0-2367 GCA_050294955.1 Holophagae bacterium | reverse complement strand
GTACAATATGAAGAAAGTGACTACCATTTTATTTCCAGACTCCTGGAAGATGAAGGCATCTGTTTCTTTTTCAACCAAAAAGAGAAAAAAGTCATCTTCTCGGATCATCCAGGCGGACACCCCGATTGCACGCCCGTCGCCGAAGCAAAATATGTGGAGGAAATTAGCCCACGGTTTCAGTTTGGCAAACAAGAATTCATTCGGGATTTTACCTACGAAGAATCCCTTGGAACGGGGCGGGTCGCCCTGAACCATTATAATTACGAAACGAGCCAGACCAACATCATGGCAGAAACCCAGGAAGGCCAGCTCCCGTGTATTACAGAGGTGGAAAGATACGAACATAGCCTCAATTATAAAGACAAGGGAGAAGGTGGAGCCTATGCTAGATTCCGCAAAGAAGAACAATTTTCCGCTGCAAAAACGGGAAAAGGCAGCGCAACCTGTCGCTCGTTCGAAGCCGGGTTCGCGATAACCATGACCGATCATTTTAGAGAAGAACTAAACGTTAAATGGCTCCTTACTTCCTGCAACTTTGAGTTGGAACAGGGCAGAAGCCGCTGCCGTTTTGCCGCATTGCCTGCTGAAGTGCCTTTTCGTCCTCCACGCAGAACGCCACGGCCGAAGGTATTCGGCCTACAGACAGCCGTTGTTACGGGTCCCTCAGGATCCAAAGTGTATTTGGATCAGTTGGGCCGCTGCAAACTTCAGTTCCATTGGGATAGAGAAGGGGCGAAAGACGACCGGGCCTCCATGTGGGTTCGGGTTTCAAACAACTATGCAGGCAAAGATTACGGAATCCAATGGATTCCGAGAGTGGGCCACGAGGTAGTTGTCACTTTTATAAATGGCAACCCAGACCTGCCACTTGTAACTGGCCGAGTCTATAACGACTTCAACACCGCGCCACTAGGTCCAGCCAAAAAGTGGCAGAACATGATAAAAACCATCAAAGACAACCACATTATTTTCGACGACGAAGACGGAAAAGAACTCGTCGATGTCCGCTCTCAAAAGGACATGACCACCCTTGTAGTCAACGATGATAGTCAGAATATCGGAAATAACCGGGACATAACCGTGGGGGTTGATCACACGGAGAGCATCGGCTCAAATATGAGCCTTACGGTTGGCGCCGACAGAACCCAAACCATTGGAGCCAACCACACTGAAACCATTGGCTCCAACATGACCGTTAACATTGGCTCCAACCTTACAGAAACCATTGGAGCCAACTACGCGGAGACAGTAACCGCAGCAATGGCTTTAACCGTAGGTGCGGCCCTCAACGAGACAATTGGGGTCAGTCATACCAAACAGGTTGGAGCATCAGACAGCATTACCGTTGGCGGCTCAAGGTCCGTGAACGTCGGCAGCAGCCTCTCAGAAAGTGCAGGTGGGTCCTACTCACTTACTGCAGGCTCCAACGGCAGCATGACCTTTGGGAAAAACGGGACCATTTCCACGGGCGATAATCTTTCCATTGATTGTGGGAAAAAGGCCATTTTCAACGTTAAAGACCAACTCACCATCAAATGCGGGAAAGCCAGTATCACTATGAAGAAAAATGGTGACATCCTCATTAAAGGCAAGAAGATCGACATCAAAGCTTCAAGCGACATCAAAATGAAAGGCAAAAAAATCCTTGAAAACTGAGACTTGCCTCTTTCAAGTAAAAAGGTTCCTAACCCCATCATCCTCATAGGGTATGGGATCCCTATGGCCCGCACGATAAAAACCCCGCAATCGCAATGCGCAAGAATCACATTTTCCGCAAGCTTTCTCCTGGCCCTGGTAACATGACCAGGTCAAATGCAAAGGCGCCTCCAATGATACGCCTAAAGCAACAATCTCCGCCTTGCTAAGCTCAATAAGAGGCGCAACCACTTCCAACTGGGTGTCTGGTTTGGTCCCAACTTCTACTAGACGGTTATAGGCCTGCACAAACTCTTTTCTGCAATCGGGGTATCCGGAAGAATCCTCTTCAACAGCACCAAAAAATACTCGGGCAGCTCCCAGCACTTCAGCCCAGGATGTGGCGATTGCCAATAAATGTGCATTTCGAAAGGGAACATAGGAGGTTGGCACCTCGCTGGAATCCAAGTCTGGCCTCATTACCGCCATGCTTTCGTCTGTAAGAGATGAGCCGCCTATTTTCTTCAGGTGGTCTAAATTGGTAATCATTCGATGTTCTGCGCGAAAATGATCGGCAAGCTGGTTAAACGCTTCTAATTCACGATCTTGTGTCCGCTGTCCATATTGAACATGAAGCATTGCCAAATCATAGTCTTTTGCAGCGATGGCCGCTGTTACACAAGAATCCATGCCTCCACTGGCCAGAACAACCGCTCTCATCTTCACCTTCCC
>JBNKOV010000938.1:0-2372 GCA_050294955.1 Holophagae bacterium | reverse complement strand
TGACTCTTAAGATTGATTTCTCTCTGAACCATTGAACCTCACGCCGGGAGACGCCCACGGGCGGCCCTCCCGGCGTTTTAAACCCTCACGCTCCGAATCAACCGTGCTTCTATATTGGGATATTGCAAGCAAATTGGGCGGTTTTTGTCCCTATTTGAGCCGGTTTGCAGTACAATCATGAGCTTCAAGCTGCGGTTTACCGCTTGTTGAGGCCCCTATGATTCCCCAATTGAATTTTGAGACGCAACCGTCACAGGCCTATGGCCTTTTTTTGGACGCTCTGGAACAGTCTCCTTTTTCTGGCGAGGTTCGCCGAGACTTTTCTTCACGGCTGGTGACGTCCACAGACAACAGCATCTACCAGATCCTTCCCCAAGCCGTGGTGTTCCCCAGGAATACGGAAGACCTGGCGACGCTTCTTTCCCTTGCCGACCAGGATTGCTATAAAGACCTTACGTTCAGCCCCAGAGGCGGCGGCACGGGCACCAATGGGCAGTCTCTCTCGCCCGGTGTGATTATCGATTGCTCGAAACATATGAGGGGCGTTTTAGAGGTGAATGAGGCGGAAGCCTGGGTTAGCATTCAGCCCGGGGTTATTCTGGATCAACTCAATGAGACGCTGAAACCGCGCGGTCTCTTTTTTGCGCCCAATCTGTCGCCCGCCAACAGAGCGACGATTGGCGGCATGATCAATACAGACGCCTGCGGCATGGGCTCCAGGGTCTATGGCCGCACCAGCAACCATGTTTTGGAGTTAACTCTGGTGTTGAGCAATGGCCAGGTTCACCAATGCTCACCCCTTGAGGCCGAGGCATTGGGGGCATTGAAAGACAGGGATGATCGGGTGGGCCATATCCACACCGTGGTTGACGAGATTGTGACCGGGAAGAAGGCTCTGATTGAGGAGATCTTCCCCAAGATGTCGCGCTTCCTCACGGGTTTCAACCTCGCCAAAGTCAGGGATGAATCGGGTCGTTTTGATCTGGCTCAAATTGTTTGCGGCTCTGAAGGCTCCCTGGCCATGGTGGCTGAGGCGAAACTCAATCTGACGCCCATTCCCACCTTTAAGGGTCTGGCGGCGGTTCAGTACGATTCCTTTAACAACGCGCTGGGCGACGCCCAAGCCCTGCTGGCCACCGATCCCACCGCCATTGAAACGGTGGATGAAAAAATTCTTGAAGCGGCTCGCGAGGATGTGATCTTCCATCGGATCGGGAAGATGATTGGCACTGACCCTGCTCTGAAAACCATTAATCTGGTGGAGTATACAGCCTACGATGAAGACGAGCTGCTGGAAAAACTGGCGCCCTTCCAAGGCAACCCGCCGGATAACCGGTTGGGCTGCTATGTAACCCGCGACCCGAAGGAGATCGCCGCGCTTTGGGAATTGCGCAAGAAGGGCGTAGGTCTGCTGGGCAACTTACCGGGCTCTCGTCGGCCCATTGCGTTTATTGAAGATACCGCCGTGCCGCCGGAACATCTGGCCGATTATATCGCTGAGTTCCGCGCGCTGTTGGAGGGCTATGGCCTGGCTTTCGCCATGTACGGTCATGTGGACGTGGGCTGTTTGCACGTGCGCCCCTCTCTGGATTTGCAGGATGAATACGACGAACAATTGGTGCGCCGGCTCTCCGACGATGTGGTGGCGCTGGTCCGAAAATACGGCGGCATTATGTGGGCGGAACACGGCAAAGGCTTTCGCACGGAATACACGCCGCTGTTTTTTGGGGAAGAACTCTACCAGGATCTGCGAAAGATCAAGTCGGCCTTCGATCCCCTGAACAAGTTAAACCCGGGAAAGGTAGTCATGCCTCTAGGAATAGAGGGTGATACGGTTAAAATTGAAGCGCCTTTGCGGGGCCATTTTGATCGCCAGATCCCCGAGAACTGGCAGAACCATTTCTCATCGGCTATTCACTGCAACGGCAATGGGGCCTGTTTCAATTACAACCCCCATCATGTCATGTGTCCCTCGTCAAAAATAACCCGAGACCGCATTCACTCGCCGAAAGGTCGGGCGGCCATGATGCGGGAATGGCTGAGATCGCTTGCAAGTGAAACCGGTTCCGCGCATCAGGACAGCAGCGAAAAGTCGGACGCTCTGCCTATTCCACGGGAGCTGGTTTCCAAGGGCGGTTTTCTCACCCGGCTGTTTAACACCCTGAAAAGAAAAAGGCAGCCAGACTTTTCCCACGAGGTTTATCAGGCCATGGCGGGCTGTCTTTCTTGCAAAGCCTGCGCCACCATGTGCCCCATTCGAGTGGATATTCCAGATTTCAAGGCCCGATTCCTCACTCTGTACCACACCCGATACCTACGTCCCTTGCGCGATTATTTCATTGGCATGCTGGAACCTACCCTGCCGCTTCAGG
>JBNKOV010000937.1:0-2376 GCA_050294955.1 Holophagae bacterium | reverse complement strand
GGGGCTTTGTTCTACATCATACGGACTTGAGCGCTGGTCGGGCCGTCGTTACCCTGTTCACCCAAACCGGGGGGAAACGCAAAGGCGTGATGCGTTTTAACAAGAAACAGACGCGCGCCTGCTTGACGCCTTTGACCTGTCTTGGTTTCCATCTCAGTGGCAAGGAACATGTTGAACTCAAGCGCATGGACGAGATAGACCTCATTTATCATCATTTTGACCGCGCTTCCAATTATCTGGGTCTTTCGCTTCTTCAGCATTGGGCTGGGCTGGTCATGCATTCACAGCCTGGGGAACACGAGGATATTCGAGTGTTTCGTTTGTTAAATCACAGTGTTCTGAGCTTCGGTGGATGTGATGATCCGAAAGTATGGCCCCTGCTCAATATCTATTTTGAAGTCTGGTTGCTCCATTTTTGCGGGGTGTTGCCTCGGATACGCACCGCACAAGCGCCTCATTCCATGCAAAATGAACGTGATATGGACGAGAATCTGAGACTCTGGCGCTCCTTGCACAATCCCATACTTGTCCAAATCTTTAAATCAAGGATTGAGGAATTGGTGGTAAATAGACTAAAATTGGGGGCCTTGACGGGGACTTTTCAAGTCCTTGGCGAGATGTGGGAACAATTTCTGGGCAGGGGCCTTGAACCTCGAAAATTGCTCATGAATCTGTTCGCGCAACGCGATCTGCTGTGAAAATTTCATCTTCCGGGTTTCATTTTGTAAAAGCAATAATTTAACACGGGAAATGGCTTGACCACAGATCACCAAACCTGTTATTTCTTGTTTAGAGACCAAACTGGGGCGCCAGTAATAAAAAAAAGGAGTCGGAAGTGACGCAAGTTTACCGATTCTCCCAGCATGCAACTGATGGCCGTGGAGATATGAAAGAAATACTCGGCGGCAAGGGCGCCGGCCTGGCGGAGATGTGCCGCCTGGGTGTTCCAGTTCCTCCCGGATTTACTATTTCAACTCAAGCCTGTATTGAATACTTGGAAAGCGGCGGGGTTCTCAGCGAGCAACTGAAAACGTCGGTCCTCGAAATGACCCAATGGTTAGAAGACGAATTAGGCAAGTCGCTTACACAAACTGATCGTCCCCCATTGCTGCTGAGCGTCAGATCTGGTGGCCGCGTGTCCATGCCAGGGATGATGGATACCATCTTGAATTTGGGACTAAACGATGAGGCAGTTGAAAGACTGGCTGCACTGAGTGGGGATCGGCGTTTTGCCTTTGATTCCTATCGAAGATTTATTCAGATGTACAGCAATGTGGTCTTGGAGCTTGAGCACCACGATTTTGAGCGCCTTTTGGATGATGTCAGAGAACAAGAAGCGGTTCAGGTGGATTCCGAGATTTCAGTAGAAGGCCTTGTTCGGCTGGTGGCTAAATACAAAGCCCATGTCTTGGAAGAATTGGGGCGGCCTTTTCCCACTGATCCCATGGAGCAGTTATGGGGAGCCATTTGCGCCGTTTTCGATTCGTGGAACAACGCTCGCGCTCGTTTCTACCGTAAAATTCATCATATCGATGATTCGTGGGGCACCGGCGTTACAGTTCAGAGTATGGTTTTTGGGAATATGGGCATGGCATCCGGCACCGGAGTTTGTTTTAGTCGGAACCCCGCATCAGGAGAGCCCGGACCCTATGGCGAATTTTTGCGCAATGCACAGGGTGAAGACGTGGTTGCGGGCATCCGCACGCCTCAAAAAGTAAATGCCCCAAACGATGCCAGCAGCATGTCGGCCCAATTGCCGGAACTCTACGACCAGCTTGTGGAAACCCTGGAGCTGCTTGAAAACCATTATAAAGAAATGCAGGACACCGAGTTCACCTTTGAAAACGGGCAGCTATTTCTTCTTCAGACCCGTACCGGGAAACGTACTTCTCAAGCATCTCTTCGAATTGCCATTGATATGTGCAAACAGGGTCTTATCGATGAAAAAGAAGCCATTCGCCGCATTGACCCCAATTCCATGAGTCAATTGTTGGCTTCTGAATTCGATCAGGTTGCCAAGAATCAAATACTTGAGAGTGGACATTTGCTGGGACGCGGTTTAAACGCCGGTCCAGGCGCTGCCTCTGGTCGTCTGGCGCTTTCTGCCGATTTAGCGGCCGAGTGGGGCGCTCAGGGTCAATCCGTAATTCTGGTCCGAGCCGAAACGAGCCCCGAGGACATTGAAGGCATGCACTCCTCAAAAGGCATCCTAACCCAACGGGGCGGTATGACCTCTCACGCCGCTGTTGTGGCACGTGGGTGGGGAAAATGCTGTGTCTCAGGATGTGCAAGCGTCCGTGTAAATGAGGCCGAAAAGGTGAGTGTCCTTTTTGCGTCAACAAAGAAGGCTCTTGTATTAAGAAGGCGACATGCCAC
>JBNKOV010000936.1:0-2381 GCA_050294955.1 Holophagae bacterium | reverse complement strand
AGGGCGCCTTCAAAGAATGGCCCATTCCCCGAGGGAACCGAGATGTGGCGCGCATTTCTCTGCCACCCTATCCCTTTGAAGAAGCTATCCACTGGCTGCCCATCCTGGAAGAAACCGTTCAGGTCGCCTTGCCTGTGTTGGAAACCGGGGAAACCATGTTGCATCCCCTGGTGGGAAGCAACGCCTCCAACCTGCAGGAACAAAAGTATCTTACCAAACTGGACGGGGACGCATTCTACATAGCGGACTACAGTATTGGCGGCGTGAAGAGCCCATCGCCCATGACCTTCCTGGAAATGGCGAGGGCCGCAGGCGAGTTGGCCGGTGATTGTCCCGTATCGGCCATGGAAGACATCAGTTGGAAAGCGCCTTTCGCATTTACCGAAGGCGTTGACCAGGCCCAGATCCTATTTGGCATACCCAAAGGGGACCGGGTTGACTTCCATATCAACGCCTGTCCCGAAGGGGAGCGGCCCGTTGAGGTTGTCTCTGGAACCATCGTATTCGGCGCATCCGACGAGTTGGAGACCCTGGACTTGGAGGCGATTGGTCAACGGTTGGGCAAGCCCGACTCCGCCGAAGCTCTTTATGAGAAATTACATGCAGCCAACCTGAATTACGGACCAGGCCTGCGAGCCCTCCGTCAGATTTCCGCCAACGGAAACGAAGTCCTGGCCGAATTGGAGCTGGATCACTCCGGACCAGACAGCGTATTCCAACTGCATCCCGCCCTCTTGGAAGGCGCCTTTCAGGCCGCCTTCGGCCTGGAGGCTATTCAAGGGGATCAGGTTCAACTGCCTTCCGCATTGGGAAGACTCGCCTGTTACGGGCCGGTTTCCGGTCGGTGCCTGGTTTATATAAACAACGTGACCGAGGTGGCGCGTTCTGGAGAAGACCGCAAGGTGATGGACCTCATCATTGCCGACCCCGAAGGCAATGTGCTGGCCGCCGCTCGCAGATTGGAGCTGGAGGCCCTGCCCGCAGAGCAGCTTCCTGAAAAACCGGAACTCATTTTCTGGGCAGGCGAATGGGCGCCTGAGCCCCTTGATGAAGAAATCCAGTGGGAGCCTCACGGCCACATTCTGTTATTTGACACAGACGACAAACTACGTCGCGTTCTGGTAAAACAGCTCCCGGAAGACATTCATGTCGTGTTGGTGAAGCCGGGCTCGTCGTTTAAAGAAATAAACCACGAGACCTACCAGGTGAACCCCAAGCAGTTCAGCGATTTCGAGACCCTGGTTGATCGATTGAGCGAATCCAACCTCGTTCCTGCGGATATTCTGCATCTGTGGTCTCAAAAGCACTACATTCATACCGACACCATTCTGAACGCCCATGTGTACAAGACCCTGTACACCCTGTTCTTCTTCACCAAGGCGCTTCAGGCCCAGAAACACAAAGATCGCTTGCGTCTGGTGTTTGGCTATTACACCGATTCCGACCATCCCCAGCCTCAATACGAGGCCATGAACGGGTTTGTGAGAACCGTGCGCATGGAGAACCCCCGGTACTTCTACAAGGCGGTGGGTTTCGACAAGATTAAAGCTCGCAACAAGATGGCCGACACGCTCCTGGCTGAACTGGCCAATGAAGACTCTGGCATTGAGGTTCGCTACGAGGAAGGCGCCCGTCTGGTGCGTCGCCTGCATCCCCATAACCCGAAACCCATAGAGCGCTCACCCATTCTGAAACAGGGCGGCGTGTATATCATCACCGGCGGCGCGGGCGGATTGGGCCTCATTTTTGGCGAGTTCCTGGCCCAACACTACGGGGCCAAATTGGTGCTTACCGGACGATCCGCGCTCACGCCGGACCGGGCGGCTCGCATCGAAGCCATGAACCAGTGGGACGGGGAAGCGGTTTACCTGCCCGCCGACATTTCCGATAAACAGGGCGCCATCGATTTGGTGGAAAAGACCAAGGCCCGGTTTGGCGAGTTGAACGGGGTCATCCACAGCGCGGGCGTCATTCGCGACGCCTTCCTGCTCAAGAAAACCAGCGAAGAAGTACAGGAAACATTGGCCGCCAAGGTGTTTGGCGCCCTGCACCTGCACAACGCCCTCAGCGAAGAGCCCCTGGACTTCTTCATGATGTTCTCCAGTCTGGCCGGCGCCCTGGGCAATGTGGGCCAGAGCGATTACACCTTTGCCAACCGGTTCATGGACGCCTTCGCCGTTCAACGCCAACCCAAATACGGCAGAACCCTTTCCGTGGGCTGGCCGCTCTGGAAGGAAAGCGGATTCGAAATTTCCGACGAAACCAAGGCGGGCTGGCTGGAAAATTGGGGCATGACCGACATGGAGAACGCCGACGGGTTGACCGCGTTCGAAGCGCTGCTCAACTCCGACGTTTCCCAGGCCGTTGCGGTCATGGGTCAT
>JBNKOV010000935.1:0-2388 GCA_050294955.1 Holophagae bacterium | reverse complement strand
CACTTCATAAGACCCTGCAACTGCATAGGTATGTCGGATAAAGGGATTCTCGCTTCCACCCTGGCCGCCATCTCCAAAATCGAATTGGTAATGCACCAGGGATCCATCTGGATCGAAAGAACCCGAGGCGTCGAACGTGACCTCTTCCCCTGGTTTCACATTGGCTGGTTGGGGCGTAAAGTTGGCAGTCGGCCGCAGATTTCCTGTCACCATAACATCTTGTTGGAAAACAGCAGTAGCTCTGCGATCATCCTCTACTTCCAGGATCACCCGATATTCGCCCGCATCCAAATAAGTGTGGGAGGTGGTGGCGCCAGCGAGGACGGGCAGACCATCTCCGAAGTCCCATCGGTAGAACTTGATCTCTCCGTCTGGATCTGCACTGTCCAAAGCGTTGAAAAAGGTAGGCTTTCCAGTTCTTGGCGCAACCGGGGAGAACGAAAAACTGGCATTGGGAGGCGTGTTGGGGTTTTGAGGCAATACGGTGATTTGTCTGGTTGTGTTTTGGGAGGCGCCCAAATTGTCTGTCACTTTCAGGATAACCGTGTAAACCCCGTCCTCAATGTAGAGATGATCCACAGATGGACCCGTTGCTGAACCGCCGTCGCCAAACTTCCACTCAAAGGCCTCATCCTCAATGGCGCCGTCCGGATCATTCGACGCGCCACCGTCGAAATATACCGTGCGCAAAACCTCAACCATGTCATTGCTTGTGAGAATGACCGGCACCGGGTTCTGGTTGCTGGTAATCGTGATGTCGCGAGAAAGAAGCTGGTCGCGAACCTGCAGAGTAACCGTCACCTTTTCAGGTGGATCCTCCAGGCGATCAATTCGCAAGATATCGCTGACAACCCCATTTCTATCTGAAAATCGGAAGTTGCCGCTGCTTTCAAAGATCCCCCTGTCTGAAGAGAGCAAAACCCGTTCATCTGGGATTGGGCTGCCAAAGGTATCTGTGATCACAAGGTTTATGCTTACGGGTCCGCCCGCAATGCTCAGGTTGTTGGGATTCACCACCAGGGTAAGGTTGCCAATGACGGTCTGGCCGTCTTCCACCATGATTGTAGTGCTAATAGAGCGATCGGCTCCTACGGAACCCGATTGGGCCGTTATGGTTACGGGACCAATGTCCGTGCCGCTCTGAAATAGAACTTCCCCTACGCCCCCCACCAGGGTAACCTGGTCGGGCAACTTTCCACCAGTGGTGGTTAAGGAGACCGGCGTGCCATCGAAGACGGGGCGGCCGTCAGCTCGAATGGCCCGGACTGAAACCTGAGAGCTATCGCCCATATTGTTGATTACTGAGGGGTTAGCTGAGATAGTCAGGGTTACTTCGTCATTTTCGTCCAAGGATGGGGCGCCGCTTTCACAGGCGGTGAGAATGAACATAAGTGCGATGCTGATGCTATAAATCAAAAATTTCATTTTAAAATCCTAGGGCCTTACACCGTGTTGAAGGCTCAAAAGGGCCGCATGAATTGAAGGTATAATTCGGCCTACTTCCTGGATGGCCGAAGCAGTGTTCTCCAGGGCTTTGCCAATCTCCTCGCTATGGGAGTCCACGGATTGCCCCAGTCGCGCCGCGATTTGTTCCATGGCGCCGGTCGTCTTTTCGAATCCCAAAGCGGCCTTTTCAGATTTTACGCTGTTGCGTTCAAGGCTCTGACTGGCCCTTTTCAGTTCAACTACCATTTCAGGAAGGTAGGTAAGTGTTTTACTGGCAAGACTAAAGGCCTTCATCGCTTCCATGTTTCCAGTCAGGTCCCCTGCCAGAGCAGACAACGATGATTCCAGGTCGTGGACCGTTTTGTGGAGCAGCGCAACATCTGCAACGCCGCCTTGTTCAACGTAGAGTTGAAGCGTTTCTGCGGTCTTTTGCAGACCTTCTCCAGTTTTAACCAGTGTTTCATGGAGCCGATCCAACAGCCTGTCCATTAACTCGCGAAAGCGATTCATGTCCTCTTTATTCTGGGTGAGAAACCTGTTCAAGCTTTGTTTATCTGCAAGATCGCCGAGACTGGCCAACAACGCTTGGGTTTGATCACTCAGGTCTGACTGCAGGGTCTCAACCTGGCTCCTGGAAGAGGCGAGGAAACTGTCCCGCAGTGATTCTCTTTGCTGGGTTTGCAATTGAAGTGTGGCCAGGATGTTGGCCAGAAGGTCGCGCTCCTGGGAAAGATGAGGCTTGATGTGGGAGCAGTAAAAGGCATGAAGGCGGCTTATCTGGTATAAAGATGCGTCTTTAATGAGGAGATTGGTGATAGTCAACCAAACCCCAAGGAGACTGAAACCTCACACAAGCATCATGATTCACAAGACATGGAACTCCATAGATCACTTCCTGCATCCTCACCATGTGAGTATGTTGAAGATGGCCATAGAGTTTTG
>JBNKOV010000934.1:0-2390 GCA_050294955.1 Holophagae bacterium | reverse complement strand
GCAATGGGCTTTGATGACACCGCATTGCGGAAGTATCCCAATTTAGAACAGATCCACCATGTCCATCACGCGGGCAATTCTTCGGGCATCGTGGATGGTTCTGCCCTCATCCTACTGGGAAGTAAGGAAAAAGGCGCATCTTTAGGACTGACGCCCCGCGCCGTTATACGAGCCGTAGGCGTTGCTGGAGACGAGCCGACCATTATGCTCACCGGTCCGGTTCCGGCTTGCCGGAAAGTGCTCGGCAAGGCCGGATTGAACATGAAGGACATGGACCTGGTGGAAATCAACGAGGCGTTTGCAGCCGTAGTTTTAAAGGTTCAGCGGGATCTGGATATAGACCCTGAAAAAGTGAACGTGAATGGCGGTTCTATTGCAATGGGGCACCCTCTGGGCGCCACCGGCGCCATGCTGTTGGGAACCGCTCTGGATGAGCTGGAGCGACGAGACGGGCAGTTCGCCCTTATCACCTTGTGTATTGGTGGCGGAATGGGCATTGCCACCATTATTGAGCGATTATAATTCTTCGGTTTCCACCCGCAGCTTCGGCAAAGTTCTTCAAGGTGAAATCTACCTGGAAACCCCGCTCAACTTCGGATACAGTCCATTCCACTTCTAACTGCGCGTTTTCGGTGGCTTGGGACATGAGGGTTTTAATGGTCTCTTTCAACTTATCCGAATGATCTTGGGTGTCCAGAAGAATTAAACCACTCAAGGTCTCTACGTCGCTTACTTTTATTTGGTAGGCGATTCGAGAAATCCTATCAAATAAGTACATTGCCTCTTCGTTGGTGGAGAGATCATCAAAAAGAAATGTCATCTTTTCTCTTGCTTGAGCCCGACTTTCTTCCGAATCTCCAAAGCCTGCAATAAAACCATAGGCCTGGGATTCTAGATCCAATCCCGCGAGACGGCTATCCGCTTCGGCTACCTCCGCTTCTCCAGCGCCGCCGTCCAGCATTAATTCCATAGACTTTTTGCTATCCGCCAGATATATAATGCTTTGTTGGAGGGAAAGGAAGAACATGGACTGATCATCCTCGACCACTTCCACATAACTGGAATCTCCGTAGTGATGAAGCCGTCCATCTTTGGACGCGTCACGTTTGAATAACCAGTAGATAATTTTCAAGGCGTTGCCGTAAATGGAGAAGCCCACGGAGGCGGCGAGTTGGTCTTCGGTCACCATTCCCATGACCTCAATCTCCATGGGTAGCAGCTTCTCTATATCCTTGCGTTGTTTTCTGTTGTTCCAGCCTTTTAAAGCCTCGGGCGCCCAGTTGGCGCCTGGGTTGTCTCTGTTGATTTCCTCAATCTGGCCCATTAGGAAGTCCACCAACATGGTGTCTTCCGCCCTCACGTACATGCGAGCGTAGATTTCAGAATTTGGCTGAAGAATGGTTCTATGGGCTTCAAACTCACTCTTGCTGGTCAACCATAAGCTCAGGCTTATGGAACAGATAATACCAAATAAAATAACGCCTAAACATCCGAAAAGGCAGCCCTTCCAACTGCATGACATCTTTTTCACATTCAACCTCTCTTCCTGGCCTATAATACATCAAATCTCCAAAATAATCTAAAACACAGGTCTATTACGAATCATCTCCCCGAATTATTCACAGAAAAGTGGATGATGGGGAAAAGGGCCGTCAAACCTGATCAAGCATGCGTTGGGTTCTCCACCCACCCAAATTGGCTGGCGAAAAGGACTGAATTGTACTATGATTTTCATCATTGTGCTTTAGGAGGACGGAATGGCAAGGCATCCCAATGTGGTGAATGAGTCGGAGTTGGATTGGATTGAAGGCGGTTCTGGATCCCGATTCTCATCGCAACGAAAGCAATTAACCGCCGCAACCGGAGCCGAAAAGTTGGGCGCGAGTTTGTTTCGGGTGCCTCCTGGCAAATGCGCTTTTCCCCAGCATTATCACTATGCCAACGAAGAAGGTGTCTACATTTTGGAAGGCTCTGGCGTTATGCGTCTTGGCGACCAGCGCGTTAAAGTAGGCCAGGGTGATTATATCGCCATGCCCGTTGGCCCTCAGCATGCCCACCAGTTGATAAACGACTCTGACCAGCCTCTTACGTATTTGTGCATTTCAACCATGACCTCCCCGGAAGTAGTGGGTTATCCAGACTCCCAAAAAATAGGCGCCATTGCGGGCTCAGCCCCTGGTGGGCGGAAAATGGAAGGTCGCGTAGCCAAATTCTTTCCACAAGACGCAGATGTGAATTACTGGGACGGGGAGTCTTGACTTTCTACTGGCGAAAGCGTGGAAGGGGGTTGACCCCTTTGCCTGAGTTTATAGCGTTTCCCGTTGGTTTGATAGAATAGATCATACCGCAGGTAACAGTTATCAATCCCATAACGCCTAGAAAATGGGGTC
>JBNKOV010000933.1:0-2397 GCA_050294955.1 Holophagae bacterium | reverse complement strand
GAGATAGGTGAGGTTTGCATGAAGAAATTGGTTTTGTCTGGTATTGTTTTAGGCTGTTTGTTGGCGGGTGCGGCGCTTCAGGCCAACGAACCCAAATCCGGTCCTTTTCTTTTTCAGGGTTTGGATATCCATAAATCCAACATTTATTTTGCGGTTTCCGACAAGATCTGGCGTGTTGATCGTTCAGGTGGAGAAGCTGTTGCTCTCACAAATGGTCTGGGTTTGGATCAACTGCCTGTGGTGTCGCCTGATGGCGCTTATCTCGCTTTTATGCGAAGCAGTTCTGGGGCGGGCGATGTTTATTTAATGGATCTGAAGACCGGGGTTGTCTCACAATTGACGGGCCATCCGCGCCGCGATTGGCCCATTGGTTTTACACCAGATAGCAAAAAAGTTCTGTTTGCTTCTGGAAGGGACGGTAGAGCCACCCGGCTCTACCAGGTGGGCGTGGACCAGGTTTTTCCCAAGGCGGTTCCTCTTCCTACAGGATTGGAGGGCGCGTGGAGCCCAGATGGCGCTGAAATAGCATATGTTCCTTATGGGCAAGCACACCAATTTAGAGAACGTCCCCATTATCGCGGCGGTTTGAATGGACCGCTGTGGCTCCATAATTTTGAGTCTGGCAAAACCCGAGTGTTGGTGGAGGGGAATTTTAACGTTCGATATCCCAAATGGAGAGATGATGAAATCTATTATCTTTCAGATGAAAGCGGGGTTATGAATCTAAAGGTTCTGCAGATGGGAACAGGAAGGTCCAGAACGTTAACCTCGTTCAAGCAGTTTGGCGTTCGAGCCATGGCGGTTGATTCTACTGGCGTTGTCCTGGCCCGGGATGGGTTTTTATATGAGCTTGCTCCGGAGGGATCTCCCCAAAAATTGGATATTCGTATTCCTCTGGACTTCTCGGCTGTGAGAAACAGGGTTGTGAATGGCGCCTATTCATTGGATTCGGCAACCCTGATTCCGGGCGGTAAAAATGTGTGCGCAGTGGGCAGGGGAGACGTTTTCTTTATTGATCATGAGAAGGAGACGGTCACCAACCTTACTAAAACCAGCGGCGTGGTTGAACGTTCCGCCGTTTTTTCTCCCGATGCCAGCAAAGCGGCCTGGTTTTCTGACGCATCCGGAGAATATCAACTCCATGTTTTCTACATGGCTACCCAAAAGGTCAGCGTTTTTCCTATAGAGAGTCAGCCCGGGTTCTATCGGGAATTAAGGTGGTCGCCGGATGGAAAGCATGTTTGTTTTTCCGGCAATCGCTTGGATCTGTTTCTGTTGAACACTGAGAACGGCATGGTGGAACTTGTAGACCAATCTCAAGATTCGGCTCAAGATTCTTTCTCTCCTCAATTCTCTCCTAATGGGCGATATCTTGCCTATGAGAAACGAATGCCGACGCGCCTTCCTGCTGTGATAATTTATGACATTAAAGGGAAAAAGGCTCACGAGGCAACCCATGGTCTGGTTCATGCCACCCGCCCTGTATTTGACAAAAGCGGGCGCTATTTGTACTTTATTTCCAGTCCTAATGCGGCTTCATCTGATGTGAATTGGATGGTGCTAAGCGCCGTGCTCAATGGGCCGCTGATACGAAGGCAGCTTAACGTGGTTGTGCTTCAGAAGGACGGTAAGCCGCCCGTATTGCCTGGAAATCAAGGACCTACACTGAGTTTAGATTGGGATGAAATTTGGGAAGGACCGATTGATTTTGACGGCCTTGAGCGGAGAATTGCACCACTTGATGTGGCTGACCACGATGTTGTGGACCTTTTGGCGGGAAGCGCCGGCGTTCTTTACCCCATTTGTAGGGAATGGCCTGGATCGCCTTCTCTTGGACAATCCCCGTCTCTGAGTCTTTTTCGCCTGAATCTCCGTCGTCCCGGTGTCTGGGAATCTTTGGCGACGGGTGTTTCCGAGGCCGCGAATGAATTGGACACCCTGTATTATAAGCTGGGTGATCAAAGGTATCTCCTTACATTTGAGCAGGGAAAACCTGTGGTGGAACAATTGCGAATGGGCATTTTGCCCGCTCCTGTAGATACGGCTGCTGAGTGGTCCCAAATCTATAAAGAGGCCTGGCGGTTGATGGCGGGGTATTTTTACGATCCCAACTTTCATGGAAAGACTATTGACCCTGGTTCTCCAGATGAGGGGCGGGCTTCGACGGTTGGCGAAAAGGTGGAGGCTTTGAATCGGCATTTCGAACCATGGCTGGCCAACCTGACTAGTAGGCGGCAATTAAATATCCTCCTTTCCAGAAGTCTGGGCCAGGTCGGTGTGAGCCATCTCAGAGTTGGAGGCGGTGATTGGGGTTATTCTCGATCTATTCCAGCGGATCGGGAAATGGGTCTTCTCGGGGCTGATTTTGAAGTGGATGGGGAGTTGTATAAGTTCTCT
>JBNKOV010000932.1:0-2406 GCA_050294955.1 Holophagae bacterium | reverse complement strand
TTTTTCATGGACCATGGGGTAGATGGCCTGGCCAACTCGCAACATGATTTCGTAGGCCAGAACAATAGCCAGGATCATTGACTTCCCGCTGGATCGCTCCCGTTCCGCCATGGCCAAGACCGCTGGCATCACGACCCATGCGTTATGGCCGCCCGCCATTCGGGAACCCTCGGACATATGAGGGTAGGTGTTCACCATGGCGGCCCAGCCGCAGGGCAGTTTAACATCTCCCCCAATAACCGTCGCCTCCTCAAAGTGCGGGCTCTTGGGCAGCCCATCTTCTAAATGGAAACTGCGGTAGAGATCGTAAACGGGCAGCCAGGGACGGGCGCGGGATGCGTGGATCGCCGTGCCGAGATAATCCAATAATCGGATTTTGGCCGCAACAATGGCCTCTTGTGTGAGATCCTCATAGCGGGTTTGACACAGATACTCAGCCAGAGTCGAAAGCGCGCTCTTGTCCCAATTCTGCAATCCCATGGCTAGACCTGAACTTCCGCAGATGCAACAATCTCCAGCTCGGCTTGCTTTTCAATTTCAATCTGAGCCAGAATGCCGTCGCGCAGACGAGGGAACGCCAGAATTTCCTGAAGGTTGCGAATGGAGAGGATGGCCACGTGCAGCAACATGAATGGGGCGTGTTTTCGGGCGTAGGCCAAAAGATTCCCAATGGTTTGACTCGTCTTTTCGTCCATCTGATGCAACGACTTTTCCAAGAGATCGGGCAGGGGATTGTGATGCTCTTTAATTTGAGGCTTGCGCTTCACGCCCTTAATGAACCGCTTCATGCGCGCTTCAAAAGCGCCCCACTCAAACACCCGCTCCACCAGGTCCATGTAACCCGTAAGCAATTGAATACGCGTCATGTTCTTGGGAATGATGTTGGTGGAGTGCTGGGGGTCGATGTCGTTGGTGTTGCCGTAACGTTTGTCCACCTCGCAGACCCGGCCCTCTTTCATGAGGCGTTCCCAAAGGTCGGTTCCACGAATGGCTTTGAGCATGTGGATCCTGGGAAAGGGGATGCAGGCCTCTTGAATGAAATCGAACTGTAGATCGAAAGCGTCGGTGGTGTCGTTGTCAAATCCAACAATGAGCGATCCTTCGATGGGGATGCCGTAGGACAGGATTTTCCTACAGTTCTCGGCGAGATCTCCAAACCGCAGGTTGTGGTTCTTGCGGGTCTCCTTCAGGCTGGCTTCGTTGGGCGATTCCAAGCCAATAAGCACTCCGGCGAAGTTGGTGTCCGCCAACAATTCCAGCAATTCCTGGTCTCGGGCTACGGTCAATGTCAACTCGGTCCGGAATTGGAGCGGGGCCGGGTAGGACTGGTTAACCGGAATCAAAGCGCGCAGCAGCTCGCGGGCGTATTTGGCGTTGCCAATGAAATTGTCGGAGCACAGCATGACGGAATGCACGCCCAGTTTTTGCAGGGTGTTGAGTTCTTGAACAACCAGGTCTACAGGTTTCAGGCGCACTTTGCGGCCAAAGATCTGCCAGACGTCGCAAAACTCGCAATTAAAGGGACAGCCTCGGGTTACCTGAACGCTGCCCGTGAGGTAGGAGGCGCTCATGTCGGTGGCAATACTGTCCCAACGGGGCGCCGGCGAGAGGGCCATGTCGGGCAGTTCGCATTCCCGGTACTCGGTTTTCCATTCGCCCCGTCTGAAATCCTCGATAAACCTCGGCCAGGTCAGTTCCGCCTCGCCAACGAAGAGGATATCGAAATGGTCGCGGTAGAGCTTGGGTATGGAAGAAACGCCGGCCCCGCCCACGGCGACAGGCACGCCTCGGTCTCTGAAAACCCTGGAGATTTTGCAGGCTCTTGGAAAATGCAGACCGTAGCCGGTCACGCCCACCAGGTCGTAGTCTTTGTGGAATGGGGTGTCCTTGTCAATATAGCCGTGAACGGGCTCGTCCCAGAGGTCCACCTCCATGTCGTCTGGGGTGAGGCCCGCAATGGTGGCGATGTGCAGGGGAGAGGTGAAGGCCTTGCGCTTGAGGAATGGGTTGCTGTGCAACATCCAACTGGATTGGGGTTTCTGGGAATCGTCACTGCCGGGCGCGATGAGAAGGATCTTTTTCATGGAAGGCTCTCCTTGGGTTTTATGGACTTGAGTTGTTCATCCAGTTTTTGGGCCAACGCCCGTATGTTGGAGCCGGTCATCATGGAGACATGGTTGCCTGGCGTGGGTATGACGGTTACTTCTTGTTCGCTGTACTTTCCCCATCCCAAATCGGGTTCGCGCTTTGCGCTCAGGCCCAGGGCTTTGGAGAGTTCCGGGTCCAGGTCTGCGGGCGCCTGGGCTCGGAATACGAGGAGTTTTGGCGTTCGCTCAACCGTGGTGAGTTCTTGCAGGGTGAGTACCGGCGACTGGGGCGCGGCGGAAAGGAAGTGTGGCTACAGGC
>JBNKOV010000931.1:0-2408 GCA_050294955.1 Holophagae bacterium | reverse complement strand
TACCATGGCGCCATTTTCTTTGTGATAACGATCGTTCAACCCAAGCAAATGACCAAATTCATGGGCCGCAACGGATTCACCAAGCCAAACACCATATTTACCGGCAATCACCCATGACTTTACATTCCCCATAGGTATAGCCACATAATTGTCTATTCCGCCCAAGGCCCCTGCCAAATCTAGAAAAGAAGGATCTTCATCGAGGTGAACAACATTTGGTTTAAATACAAGGTCATAGGTTGTATCTTCTCCAATAATTGGGCTATGGGTATATGTCGGGTTGCCCGCGTTCCATTTTTTTGAAATGCGGTCCTCTATCATTTTGGCGTAAAGGGGGTTAGACCCTTTGCCATAAACATAGATCGTTGCCTGGACGGTAATCAATTTTTCTTTATTGTCTACTTCAGCCGTAAAATCCTCACCCGTTGGGTCAATTAAATTTACCGGATTATTGCCGCCATAGCTGTAGGGATTGGCGTATTGACGTTTTGGATCGACACTTAAAAATCGACCATAGGCAGTTTGAAACCAAACAAAAAACATAATCAACAGCAGAACTTTAATAAAACTCCACATTAGCTCGCTCCTCAAAGGTTTAATTATACTAGTTCAAAAAAACATCAGGTTTAGAATTGCATATTGTGACTATAATTTTTATAAAAAACATGCCCGGATAAAACAAGGCATCTCAGCTTATACCAAAATCAGCCCCATTTGTCAACCCGTCTCTTTGTTAGATCGGGTTCCCCTCACGATGCTGTCCAGAAGGTGCAGAAATCGGGGTTTCCTTGACCATAACACCAAAACCAGGGCGTCATGGGGATGCTGAATCGCTGGAACAGCGCCAGAAACACTAGGGCTTAATACGTCGCAATACTTTGGGTTATAGGATCTTGAGTGTAATAAACAACCGGCCATTTTATCATGGTTTGATTGCCGTTTCCATGACAGAGATAAACCACATATAAGGTTTGGCCATGGCGTTGAACGAAGATACAGCCTGGATCGTCGAGTGCGGATATGCCTCGCACGAGGTAACAGATTTCACCCTCGTCAATCAGGCGACCGCCTAGGGCCAGGGCATCAACGTTGTCCAACCTTATATGGGTGTTGGTTGTGAGAAAGTCTATAGCATCTTCCCGAACTCTGGGCTTGACCGGCGTATAGTTCATGCGCGACACCCTCTCCGCTTTTTCTCGCCAACCTTCGTCGACCAACGCCCATTCATCCATATTGGCAAAGGCAGGGGGACGGGGGCGGCTGGGGCAAGTTTCCAGGAAAAGTACCATGAGATAGAGGGCAATGATAGGGCCGCCAATGCTCCATATTTTTTGGCCTCTTGTCATGATTTAAACCCCCTGGCTTTTGATAGGTCGTGACCAATCCGTGAAATGGGTTATTCCGGAGCGGACCTGGCGACTCGCGCCATGGCGCCGAGATGGTTCGCGAGCCTTTCCAGCCGGGGATAAGGCAGGGGAACCAGGGCGTATAATTTGAGATGGTCCCACATGCTAATGAAGTGGAAGTGGGCGTAGGAAAGGGATTCCAGAGGGAACAGATCGGCGCGATCCTCCAGCCAGGCCAGACATTGCAGAATGGACTGTTTCGCCTTCTCGAAATAGGCGTGACCGCTGGGGTCCAACCCGGTCCGTTGAGACAGGATGAGTTTAACCTCATTGGACATAACGCCATTCATGACCGCCCGGGCGTTCAGCAGGTCGGTGTTTTCGGTAAGCACTGCAAAAGGATCGCCTTGATCGCATTGCCTTGCGATATATCGGGCGATATGGTCCGACTCAATCAGCCAGGTCTCGCCATCTTCCAGAACGGGAACGCTCATGACCGGGTTCTTGCCAAAATGGTCCGGGGCGGCTTCGGCCACATTGCCGATATCGATGAGTTCATAGGGCAGGGAGAGATGATCGAGCAGGAGCCGGACCTTCCTGGAAAAATGAGATTTGGGTGTCGCATACAACTTCATGCCAATACTCCTGAAGCAACACTAGCACGAGAGCCCCAGGCCTGGCAAGCGCCAAACTCAAGACCCGAATTTAAGATGGGAAAATAGCCAGAATTCCCAGCATTCGGATATAGGCTTCCTCGAAACAGGGGGGACTCAGTTTTCAAGGTCCTGTATTTCCTTCAATAGAATCTGGAGGTTTGTTGCCGACCCCTGAGTATAGGGATGGTCTGGACCCAGGCTTTCTTGAAAAATTTCTACGGCTTGACGCATGAGGGGCTCTGCCTCTATAAGCCGGTTCGTGTCCTGAAGCAATCGGGCCAGGTTGTTGAGGTCTTCCATCATGGTGTTGACTTCCCGGGTGCCCGCCGCGATATTGTCGGCTGTCCGGGCAATCTCCTGGATGGCCTGCATGTTGGTGCCACCACCTGCTGCGATCTTTTCCAGT
>JBNKOV010000930.1:0-2411 GCA_050294955.1 Holophagae bacterium | reverse complement strand
GTCGTTGGCCTGCCTGCGAATTGGGAAGGCAGTTTGAAATCCAAAGCGTGGATTTACCATAAGCAAGACCCTTTATTACCGGAAATTTCATGACATAATCCGAAACCTCTTATAAAATAGAGCCGTTGCAGACGGAGGCATGTATGCGAGATCAAATAGCAGAAAAAGTGAAGTCCGGAACCAGAATAACCGACGAGGAGGCTCACTTCCTCTACACCAACGCTTCCATGGAAGATCTCAAGGAATGGTCCACTGCGGTGAGAGCGAGATTCCACCATCCCCAGAAGGCAACCTATCTGATTATGCGTATCATCAATTACACCAATGTCTGCGTGGCGAAATGCGATTATTGTTCGTTTTATCGGTTGCCCAAATCTCCCGACGGCTACGTGTTGTCCATGGATTCCATTTTCGAAAAAATTGATGAGATCCTGGCTCTCGGTGGTGATTTTGTTGGATTTAACGGTGGATTTAATCCGAAGCTGAAGTTGGACTGGTACATGAACACCTTTTCAAAAATTAGAGAGCGCTACGGAGACACCATCGAATTTTACGCCATGACTGTGGCTGAAATGATGTATGTGGCCAAACTCTGCCGCATCTCCTATAGGGAAGCCTGTCTTGCCTTGAAAAGCGCTGGCGTTCAGTGGATTACAGGAGGCGGCGCAGAAATTCTCACCAATGAGTTCCGTCTGCGCCACAGTCCTCAGAAATACACAGCCGACGACTTTATGGAAGCCCAGGAAGCCATTTTAAACGCCGGACTTACCTCTACCGCCACCATGGTCATTGGTTTCGACGAAACCCTGGAAGAACGCATCGAACATCTCCGCCGGGTGCGAGACCTTCAGGACAAAACCGACGGCGGCCTGTTCAGCTTTCTCAGTTGGACCTACAAACCCTGGAACAATGAGCTGGGCGGCGAGGAATTAGGGGGAGACGATTACTTGCGCCATCTCGCTGTATCCCGCCTGTATCTCGATAATGTTCGCCATATTCGCGCCTCGGTTTTAACTCAGAACGACAACGCCCTCAGAGGCCTCCATTACGGCGCTGACGATTTCGACATCCCTCTGGAAGATGAGGTTACCGAAATGGCGGGGGCCGTGATTAATCGAAATATTGAAGACATATTGGCCCTTGCGCACAAAGAGGGTTTTGAACCGGTGTTCAGACCTGTAGCGCCCGCCGCCAAAAAAGCCCAGGTAGGATAATCATGACAACACAAGCCTATAAATCGCTGGTTGGCCACATTGAAACCTTCGACCAATTGCCTCCAGAAGCGGTGGCCAAACAAGATCTTCTGCGGCGCGGGCTGCGGTTTAGCGAGGCGGCCATGAACATTGCCGCCGGCTTTAAACCCAAGGACTACTTTATCTTCTCCTTCGATTTAATTGAAATCAAGGATATGAACCAAAACGAACATCTCAGGGTTCCGGAGGAAATCAGGTTCTCCGGTGGCCCCTTTAAGTTCAGGCCCACGGTAACCTCCACCCGCATCAATCCAGACTCGCCGTGGTGCGTCGATTTGTGCGATGGCCGCCTGTCTCTCCTACTCGATGGCGAGTTCATTGGCGAGGTTGAATACCACCCTGTTCCCAGCTTCTATAAGGAAAGCCTGAGTTCCGGGAAGCATATGGGCGAGATTGCGCCGGTTTTGGAATGGGGTTATCTCATTTATCTCACGGCTTATCGCATGTGCCAATATTTCAACAAAGATGAGCAATGTCAATTCTGCGACATCAACCGCAACTTTATCCAACAACGTAAAGCGGGTAGAGGTTATACCGGAATCAAACAGGAAGATGAGATTTTGGAGGCCCTTGCCCATATTGATCGCCTGGATGACAAGGCCCGCGCCTATACCCTGACCGGCGGCTCTGTCATCACAGACCTTCAAGGTGTGAATGAGGTGGATTTCTACGTTCAATTTATCGAGGCCATCGAGTCTAGATTTCCCGGACGTTGGATTCCCAAAGCGGTTGTTCAGGCATGGGAAACCAAAGACTGCCAACGCCTCCGCGATGCGGGTTGCCGCATTTACCACCCCAATTACGAGGTGTGGGGCGAGGAGTTGTTTTCCAAAATTTGCCCAGGCAAAACCAGGGTAATCGGCTTTGAAGAATGGATCAACCGGGTTGTCGCGTCGGGGGATGTGTTCGGTCATGAAAACGTGATCCCCAACTTTGTAGGCGGGGTGGAGATGAATAACATCTGCGGTTTTAGCGATGTAGACCAGGCGGTGGCTCATACCCGCGAAGGGTTGGATTGGTTCATGTCTCGCGGCATTGTGCCTCGCTTTACAACCTGGTGTCCGGAACCGCTTGCTGCTCTGGGTCCTCAACAAGCGCCCCCTCTGGAGTATTTCTGTAAATTGTTGATTGCCTGGCGGGATGTTTTCCGTCATTACG
>JBNKOV010000929.1:0-2415 GCA_050294955.1 Holophagae bacterium | reverse complement strand
CATGTCGGCGGCGGTTTTCTTTAGCATCATCAGCTTTTCTTCATGGTTCCTGGCGGTCATCTCCTGTTTTGTCTGGTACTGAGAAATGCGACTGATGAACCCTCGCTTTTCCTCCTCACTGTCCTTCAGGTTTTTTCGGGCCTCCTCCAGTTCTTTGCTCAACTGGTTGAAATGACCGGCCCTTTCCATCAGGTAACGATTTTTCTCCTCTAATTTCAACTCAAGCTCCTGTCGAACAAGCCCCAATTCGGTTTTTAGGCGCTGAGATTTGACATAGTAGACAATCATGCCTGCAATAGCTAGGGTTAGCAGGGAACAAGCAATCAAAAGATAGGTCATCATTAAAAGGGTCCTCCTTTAACTTCTTCGTCCCCATTCTTTTCGAAAAAAAGATTGAAAAGGGATCACCGATCACAGACCTTTATTAGAATGCTTCTTGAAAAAAGCGGACGGCTTAAACGAGATTTCGGGTCAGAAGATGTCCTTAAAAGCGCCATGGTGGAGTCTTCCCAAAGTCCTTTGAGGAATTGTAAAGACACTCTCGCTATGTGAAAGCCTTGCAAATCGACTTGCGTTGATGTAAATTAGAAGGTATATCTAATTTCGGTGAGATGTGTTTTTTACAAATGCTCCCGGAATTGTTGCCAGATCAGATAACCGGAACTTGGGCGCGCCATGATTTTCCACCTTCGAAAACCATTTCTTTTGCGGGCATTTTTGTTGCTTGCATGGCCGTGGACCATTACTGCCGCTGAGCAGAATAAGGCTGCCCGTGAGTATATCCGTTTTGAGAGGTTGTCCATTGGCGATGGGCTCTCACAAAGTCATGTGTACGACATGCTCCAAGATAAGATGGGCTGGATGTGGATCGCCACAAACAACGGTCTCAATCGCTATGACGGCTACAAATTCAAGGCGTTTTTCTATGACTCCATGAACCCCAATTCTCTGTCGTCCAACCAGGTGAGATGCCTGTTCGAGGACCAATCAGGGCAATTGTGGGTTGGAACCCACGGCGGCGGTTTAAATCGTTATGATCCAAGAACCAATCTTTTTCACCGATTTTTAAATCAGGAATCGGATCCAAGTAGTTTGAGCAACAATCAGGTGACGGCCATTGAGGAGGACAGCGAAGGCCAGCTATGGGTGGGCACCCATGGTGGTGGGCTGAACTTGCTGAATTCTACTGGGGACAAGTTTTTGCGTTTTGGTAATGACCCCAATAACCCCAATAGCTTAACCAATGATTACGTACGCTGCCTTTTAAAAGATCGCACCGGCGTGTTTTGGGTGGGAACCCTTGGCGGCGGCCTGAATAGGATGAATGATGTGGGTCGATTCAGCGCCTACCGCGCAGATCCCAACGATCCCACTCGATTGCCTGACGACCGTATCCTGGCTTTATTTGAGGGTCGGGATGGGAATTTGTGGGTGGGCACCTTTCGAGGTCTTTCTCTTCTGGATCGCAACACTCAACGGTTTACTCATTTCAACGGGGCGTCCCATGGCTTGAGTCACACCGAGGTTCGCGCCATTTATGAAGACGATGCGGGCGATTTATGGGTGGGTCTAAATGGCGGCGGACTGAATCGGTTGGATAAACGAACGGGACGTTTCAAAGCCTATGGACCGGACCCGGCAGATCCTTTCAGCTTCAGTTTTCACGAGGTATTCTCCATCTTTGAAGACCGGTCTGGCGTGATGTGGTTTGGAACTCGGGGAGGCGGGATCAATCGTTTCAACCGAGCCAACAGTCGATTTCGTCATATCCGGTTGGACCATCTCATGGACGACGTCATTAGTCTGAGAGTTTTGGCCCTGGAGGAAACTGAAGAAGGCGATCTCTGGCTGGGATCTTCTAACGGGCTGATGCGCTTCGACAAAGACCTGGTCCTTGAGGCCCATTATCAAGCCCAGGCCGGCGGGTTGGCTAATAATTGGGTAACCGCCATCGTCCCGGATGGGCAAGGTCATATATGGCTGGGTTCCTCTTTTGGCGGTTTGAACAAGCTGGAAAATCCCGGTACGCCGGAAGAACGATTCACAAGCTATACACATGAGCCAGATCGACCCAATAGCTTGAGTCACGATGGCATTGTCTGCATGGCGCCTGGAGCCGACGGCGCCCTTTGGATTGGCACATCTGGGGCGGGATTGGATCTGTTCGATCCTGATACAGAAACCTTCACTCATTTTACTCATAATCCGGGTCAAAACGACAGTTTGAGCCATGACATGGTCTCTTGTCTTTTTACAGACAAAGCCGGGGTGTTGTGGGTAGGAACCTTTGGTGGGTTGAATCGTTACAATGGTCATGGATTCAACCGGTTGGTTCATGAGGCCGGGAACCCCTCAAGCCTTTCGGATAGTCAGGTATTTTCCATACATCAGGACCGAAGCGGCCATCTGTGGGTG
>JBNKOV010000928.1:0-2418 GCA_050294955.1 Holophagae bacterium | reverse complement strand
GTCTGGCCTTTGGAAATCCTACCAATGTCCGTTTCATCCACATAGGCGCGAATCTCCATGTGGTCCAAATCTATAATGGTCACAAAGGTTGGCGCGGAAAAACTGGCGGCGACCGTTTCTCCCTCTCGGGTGGTGACATCCGCAATCACCCCTTTTATAGGAGCGTAAATGGCGGTATGACCCAGGTCAATTTCTGCGGACTCTAATCGGGCCTTATTCAATTGAACGTTCGATTTCGCCATTTCCAGATCTCGAATAGCCTTATCCAGATCTTCCTGTGCTCCAAATCCCTGCTCCAACAGGTCTCGGATTCTCCTAACGGAGAGTTCGGCAAGCGAGAGTTGGGCCTTTGACCCGCTCAATTCAGCGCGGGCCTGATCAGCCCGAGCCTTGAATAATGCGGGGTCTATTTGAGCCAGCAAATCGCCAGCTTCTACGGGGTCGCCCACCTTAACCATAAGTTTTAGAACTGTTCCCGACACTCGCGAGCCAACGTTAATTTCGGCTCCAACGACGGGACGCACCACGCCTGTGGCCGTGACGGTTTTGCTCAAAACCCCTCTTTGGATTTGAGTGGTTGGAATATGAACATCGGGTGAGTCTGACGGTCGGGTCGCGAACCAGCTCCCAACAGCGCCCAGAGCTAGGAGCGCCAAAACGAGGATCCATGTTTTTTTCATATCGTAGACCTTCTCCAATGGAATGGGGAAGCCAATTTGCTTCACATGCTCTATCATGAATCCCACTTTTATATTGGGTTTGTCTCAATTGTCACAAATTGCAACGAAAGCCAGAAACCGTCCATTTCCATGGCTTTTTTGAGATAAGGCTTGAAATATGTGCATACTTTTGCATAATGGACCCTGTAAGCGGAAAAAATAAGGAGCGACCTCATGACCACGAAAAAGACTTTGACCATGGGCGTTTTTGGATCGTCTTTTAAAGAAAATGAATATCGGCTCCCCATTCATCCCGATCACTTCACCCAAATAGACCCGGAATTGAGAAGCCGAATCTACCTTGAAGATGGATACGGCGAAAAGTTTGGGAGTTATCCCGAGAAATTCGAAGGGGCCGCAGGTTTTTTAAGCAGAGAAGCGCTATTTGAACAATGCGATATTTTGTTGCTTCCCAAACCCTGTGAAGGGGATTTCCCTCATTTTAAAGAGGGTCAAATTCTGTGGGGCTGGCCCCATTGCGTTCAGGGACGGGGCATTACCCAGGCTGGGATCGACAAAAAAATGACCTATATTGCATGGGAGGAGATGCATCAGTGGCGCATCTCCCAAAACGACGGTCAACCCCATTGGGTGGTGCATACCTTTCACAAGAACAATGAACTGGCTGGCTATTGTTCCGTGTTGCATGCAATGCAGTTGCGGGGCATTACCGGGCATTACGGGCCACAGCGCAGAGCTGCTGTTTTAAGTTTCGGTTCTACAGCACAGGGCGCCTGCTATTCCCTACAAGCCATGGGCATTCAACAGATCGATGTTTTCAAGCAACGGGCTGCCGCCAACCTGGCTTATCAGATTCCAACGCTTCAATATCGCCAATTCAAACAGGAGGCGCCTGGCAGTAGAAAGGTTCTTGCCGAAAACGATGATGGCAATGCACAGGATATGGCCGAGGTTTTGGCGGAATACGACATTATTGTGAACTGCATTCTTCAGGATACAGACAATCCCCTGGATTTCTTAACGGAAGAAGATGTACCCAAAATGCGCCAGGGGTGCCTGATCATTGATGTGAGTTGCGACTCCGGCATGGGATTCCCCTTTGCCAGACCCACCAGCTTTCAAGATCCCAGTTTTCAAGTGGGAGACAACATAACCTACTATGCTGTGGACCACTCCCCTTCTTACCTTTGGGATGCGGCCACTTATGAAATTTCAACCGCACTGCTGCCCTACATTCCAGACGTGATGGCCGGTCCAAAGAATTGGGAAGAGAACTTAAGCCTGAAACGGGCCATCGAAATTCAGGATGGCGTCATTCAAAATCCTAAAATTCTATCCTTTCAGAAACGATCCCCGGATTATCCCCATCAATAACGCCTTTAACCAGCTTTGCGCGCTATTAGCGTAATCATGGAACCCTTCCCAAAGAGGGCCGCCAGGCCCTCAATCGGCGCACACAGCCAGGTCAGAGCCAGATATGCCAAGGTCAATATGGGCTGGGATTTGCCCAATATTTCCTGCCGGGTGGGCTCCCCGGCTGGAAGGATTGAAGAACTCATGGCCGGGGGGCCGTCCCTCAAGGACCAGGTGGACATTTTCTCCACGACAAAACCCTCACGTTCAAGAAAGCTTTTCAGGGATGAAGGCGTATAAAGAACCAGATGTCTAGGTAGTTCCAGACCCTTCCAAAGGGCGCCAAACCAGATTCTCTGCCATGATCCCGCATTGGGAACGCGGA
>JBNKOV010000927.1:0-2420 GCA_050294955.1 Holophagae bacterium | reverse complement strand
GCAGATTGTCCGCTGGTTTGATTCTGTTGGCGTTAACTATAGTTGGTACAGTCGCAAACTTATTAATGCAGCCAGGAATTGGTATACAGCTCATGACCATGATGACCATGTTCTGGTTTTTTGCGATAGCCATAGCCCATATTTTTACGGGATTAAAGTCTAAAGCGGGATCTGTAAGGTATAAGGACGGACCTGGAGAATTCTTTGACTATAATGAAATAAGACGGGGAATGCACCGCAACCCCATGACGGTTTATGAAGAAATGCAGGGTCTTGTCCGACTTATTTTTGGAGAAAAGACACGGTATTTAAGCCCTCTTGAGCGAGGTGTTTTCAAGAGAAATACGAGTGGCCTGGGTTGGAAGATTCCAGTCGGTTGCCTGGTGTTGCTGTCCTGTTTGGGAAACCTGGTGGCTTCTCCATCTCCTTCGGGACTCGCTATGGTTTTAGTTTGCAGTTGTTTCCTGCTTTCAGTGGTTTTGGATATTTTCTCGTCTTTTGCCCTTATTCCCAAAAAGACGCCGGACCTGGGCGGGGATGGGGATTCTGAATTTTATAAGGCCTTTGGCCACCCTACTCATCTCTATTCCAGGCTTCCACTATTGGGCAGAGATTTGCAGTTGGGTTCCTTTGCCAACCGGGTGTATGTAAGGAAAGGAGAGGAGGCGTCTGGAACCGTTTCAGATGTAGGCACCTTCAATGGTGAGATCCTTGTAGAACGGCAGCCGGAAATTGCCCCTTATAGAAGCGTAGGTGTAATTTATCTCTGGATGGGTTTGGGCTTTCAAATTCTGTCGGTCGTGGTGATCAATCTACTGGGGTCTATGTCTGTCGCCGCCACAGAAACAGGCTCCTTTCTCATTTCAATGACGCTAATGGCGCTATTTGGTAGTTACTTCGGTTATCATTATTTAAGTCAGGCAAGTAGGTTGTTGACCGTTCTCAGATTTCGGTCCATCTTTCTGTCTATTCTGGTCCAGGGAGAAATGACCCGGGCAGATGTTCAAGTAGGGCGAGGCATGTCGGACTCTGTTGGGTCTAATAATCTTGCGGTTCGCTCTAATTTTACAGCCACTTTTATGGCGGCTGAGTTGATTAGCGAAGCCAGTGATACAGATGCTAGGCGCCATTTACTCTCCCTAAAAAGGACAGAGGAGAGCGTGTCATGGATCGCCTTTTACAAAAATAAAATTAACGAACTTCGAGAGACAGGCGTAATTCCAACCGGCATTGATTTTCAAGCCTCTGAGTCTGCAGGGATTATTCAAGCTAATCATCAATTAGCGCTAAGTAGAGCCAGTGCTCCATCTCACAACCAAGACGGAAACGTTCTAAATGCATTGCCATCGCCCATTTCGGTTGAAACCAAGGAGTGTCCGGATTGTGCGGAGGATGTTCGGGTTAAGGCGCGTAAGTGCCGATTCTGTGGCTTTGAATTCGCCTGACGCCTTAAAAAAACTGACAAAGGGCGATGATTTCCGTATATTCTAGGACGGCGTTGCGCCGAATCCTGTTTTCCTTGAGTTTGTATGATTTTCAAAATCTTGCCCCTGTTCATCCTTAGCGCCCTTTGTTTTTCCAACCACCTCCGTCTATTAGATGATAATGTTGAATCGGCCCAGATTCGCCTGGACCTGGCCCAGCAGGCTGAGAGTGAAATCTCGGCGGCCTACTTTATTTTTAAGGACGACGAGGTGGGCTTGGATGGTCTGTGGGCCATGAGACAGGCCGCGAGACGCGGCGTTCGGGTGCGTCTCATTATAGACGCCCAATGGAACAAGGTCTCCCTTGCCCTGATCAAACACCTCAAAGAAGAGGGCGTGGAGTTGCGCTGTTACCATCCCTTCCGATTCTCTCGGCCCTTTTGGGTTACGAGACGCATGCATGATAAACTCTTCATTGTGGACGGCGTCAACCTCATCACCGGGGGCCGCAATATTGAGAACGCCTACTTTGGCCTGGGCCATCGGAATTATGTCGATCGGGATGTTTATGTGTGGGGATCCACAGCGGCCCATGCGCGGGATTATTTTGACGAACTTTGGGAGAGCCATCACGTGTCAAAACCTGATCTCTCCAAGTTATCTCCCAGATCGGTTTCAAGGGCGGCTCGAAGGCTGGACGCTCGCGGTCTCGCGCTTCTACAATCCAAGCGTTTGAGTTTAAATACCTGTACCTATTGGCCCGAGCTGTCCCGGGAGGCGCCCGGGGTCCGGTTCCTCTATGACCCTGTGACCGATGTGCGCAAACGTCCCGGTATTCGAGCCGATCTACTCGATCTGGTTGTTGAAGCCAAATCTTCAATTTATGTCGAGACGCCCTACCTGGTTGTTACCAAGAAACTTATGAAGTTACTTGCGAAGGCGGCGGACCGGGGGCTCCATGTTCGCATACTCACCAATTCCCTCCATTCAACGGAT
>JBNKOV010000926.1:0-2422 GCA_050294955.1 Holophagae bacterium | reverse complement strand
ATTTGCCGTGATCCCCTTTGGCTTTGGATTCCGCATTTAAGGGGGGATACGCAAATGGAATCACGGGCGATGGTCAGATTCAGGGAGGCATTCTAGTTCATGTTGGAATATGCAATTAAGGGTTATTGGGGCAAGGCCCGGCCCGAAAAAGAGGGCCAGCCAGACTTTCATCCCCTGGTCTGGCACAGTTTGGATGTCGCCGCAGTGGGGTTCATCCTCCTGGAAGACATGCCCTTATGGCGAAAGAAATTATTTCAGGATCTCGATCTCCCACAAACCGAAGCCCAGAATCTCATCCTCTTTCTCCTCGCCATCCATGATTTAGGGAAATTTTCGCCCCATTTTCAATGCATGAGCCCTGAGACCTGGTCACGTCTTAGACAAGATGAACCCTATCCCAAGCCTAAAACCGGTTTGTACCACGATGCCTTGGGTCTCTTGTTCTGCTTGGAACGGGTCTTTCATGGAGACGATTTGCCTCTGGATTTGGATGAATCGAACGTTGACTCTTTAGAGCCTCTGCTCTGCGCTGTGACGGGCCACCATGGAGCACCAGCCAGGCTCAAAGATGATATTGTGGCAACCTGTTTCAATCCAAAAGATATCGAAGCAGCCCATGCTTTTGTGAGGGCTATGGCTTCCCTTTTTAAGCCCAGTTTGAAGGGATGGGGCTTATCTCCTGGTATTGAGTGTAGGTTGAATAAAGTCTCCTATTTACTTGCCGGTTTCACCATTATTTGTGATTGGCTGGGTTCTAATCAGGCGTTTTTCCCCTACCAGCCCGAAACCTGTGAGGTTAGCGACTACTGGGAACAAACCAAGAAAAGAGCGGAATCAGCGATTCAATCCGTCATGCTCAAACCGCCAGGGATTAGGAAGGAAACGGGCATGGCGGCGCTGTTCCCTGATTACCAGCCCTCCCATTTACAGGAAACGGCTTCCTCCATGGCTTTGGGATCGGGTCCCCAGTTTTTTGTTATTGAAGATCTCACGGGTAATGGGAAAACGGAGGCTGCTCTGGTCCTGGCCCACCGGCTGATGGCCAGCGGTGAAGCCGAAGGCCTTATTTTTGCTCTGCCGACGCAAGCAACAGCAGATCAAATGTATGATCGCATGGCCCGCGCCTGCGATGCGCTCTATTCTGACCAGGCCACGCTCATTTTGGGCCATGGCGCCCGGAATCTATCTCAAGCGTTTACATCGAGCATTGGTTGTGAGAACCCGGCGGCGGAGAATACCCTGCCCGAAGAAACGGCTTCGGCGATTTGCTCGGCCTGGCTGGCGGATAAAACCAAAAAGGCCCTGCTCGGCGCGGTAGGCGTCTGCACGGTGGATCAGGTCATGTTGGCGGTAATGTGCGGGAGACACCAGGCTTTAAGGCTCCTTGGCCTATCTAATAAAGTCCTGATTTTAGACGAAATACATGCCTACGACGCCTATATGCGCAAGATCCTTTCCCAGGTGGTGGAATTTCACAGCGCTTTTGGCGGCAGTGTCATTCTTCTGTCTGCAACGCTTCCTCAACAAATGAGGGCCGAGCTTTGCGAGGCTTGGAAAAGGGGTCAAGGGCAGCGGTTTAATGAGGATTGGGAAACTCTATCGCCCTACCCGCTGCTAACCCATGTAACTCAAGACGTTTTGTCGCCGGTGGAACTGCCCCTTCAAGTGGCGAAGACCCGGCATGTCAAGGTGCAATTAACGGAAGCTGCGCCCTACCATCTCATTGCTCAAGACGTGTCTCAGGGGAAATGCGTCTGTTGGATACGCAATACGGTGGATGATTGCCTCCAGAGTTACCGGGAGCTTTGCAACAGGCCGGATTTGGACCCCAACAAGATATTGCTCCTCCACGCGCGGTTTGCACTGGGCGACCGTCTTCGTATTCAAAACGATTTATTGGAACGGTTTGGGAAGAATGGTCCCGGATCGGGCAGGCCGGGTTATATCGTGGTGGCCACCCAGGTTTTAGAACAATCCCTGGATATTGATTTCGACAAAATGTACAGCGATCTGGCGCCCATCGACCTGCTCATCCAAAGACTGGGCCGACAACAACGGCACCCCAGGGACGTGAACGGCAACAGGCTTCTACAGGGGGAAGATAGTCGGGGCGCGCCGGTATTTACGGTGTATACTCCAGTTTTCCAAGAGGATCCGGACGCCAATTGGTATAAGAATACCTTTGAAAGGGCTCACCATGTTTATCCCGCAACCCATGTGCTCTGGCTAACTCATAAGGTGCTTCAGTCCGGCAGTTTTTCCTTGCCTCGCGACGCTCGTTCTCTGGTTGAGGCAGTCTACAACGCCTCTTCTGAAACGCTTCCGAAAGCGATGGTGGACTGTGAGGCGAAAACGTATGGAGAGGAGCTGGGTAAAAAATCGGCGGCGTTGCCTCTTCTTCTTGATCTGTCTAAGGGTTACG
>JBNKOV010000925.1:0-2423 GCA_050294955.1 Holophagae bacterium | reverse complement strand
CGCCAGAGACAACCCAACCTTAAAGTCTGGAACTCCTATGGCATAACCGAAACAACGATTTGGACCACCAGCGGCGAGTTGATTTTCCCTACTACCTCCGTTGGAAAGCCGCTTCAGGGTTCAGCTGTATATATTTTATCGGAGAATCTGAGAATGATGCCAGTGGGTTATGTAGGGCAAATATGCATTGGCGGAGACTGTGTAGGTTTGGGTTATCATAATCGTCCTGCCCTGACAGCTCAAAAGTTTGTGCCCAATCCGTTTGGAGTTGGAGACCGCCTTTATTTAAGCGGCGATAAGGGACGTTTTTTGTCTTCCGGCAACCTGGAGTGTCTCGGTCGTATGGACGAGATGCTAAAAATAAGGGGCTTTCGTATAGAATGTGGAGAAATTCGCGAATCATTGTTGGCACATCCTTCCATAAAAGAGGCCTTTGTTGGCGCCCATACAAGTAATCGCGGCCCCGAATTGATTGCGTGGCATATTGCGGACGCTCCGGTTAATCCCGCACAGTTGCGAGAGTATCTTTCCTACATTCTGCCATCCTACATGATTCCCAGCCACTTCATTTCCATGGAACAATTTCCGAAAACGCCAGGAGGTAAGATAGATAAAAAACGCCTGCCAAATCCCGACAGTCTGAAAAGATCCAAAGTCCAAGCGCCTCCTCGAAATCAACGAGAAAAAATCATGGCCCATATATGGGAAGACCTTCTGGATAAAACTAACATCGGCATTCATGATAGTTTTTTTGACTTGGGCGGACACAGCCTGAAGGCGGCCAGGTTGGTGTCTCGGGTTTTCCAGGAATTGGGCGAGGAGTTGACACTAAGAGAAATTTTTCAGAACCCCACTATTGCGGAACTGACTGCAGTAAAACACAATATTACCTTCGCCAAGGACATCCCACCTACGCCAAAAAGCAATGCATGGCCGCTCACTCCTTCCCAGAAGGCTCTTTGGTTAAGGCATCAGAAAGAAGGCCCAAACCCAGCCTATCACGTCCACACATGCCGCATGCTCACTGGTTCTTTGAACATTCCCGCACTGCAAAAGGCGCTTAATCAACTCATGCTTCGGCACGAGCCACTGCAATGCGTCATTAATGAAGAGAACGGCGAGCCTCTGATGAAACGCAGATTCAGCGGTTTACCAATACACGTTATAGATTTAAAGAGCGTCTCCCACTCTCAAGCCCAGTTGTTAATAAACCAGGAGTCTGAAAAATCTTTTAACCTTGAGATTGGCCCCTTAATCAGGGTGACATTGATTGTGCTTAATCACAATCGTCAAATTCTATCCATCAACCTGCACCATTTCATAACAGACGGTTGGTCCACCGGGCTTATGTACCAAGATCTTTCCATGTTCTACGCCCGAATTATCTGTGGGAAGGGTCCTCTTCCCCCTCCTTTACCCATACAGTATCGAGATTATGTGGCCTGGCTGACCAGTAGATTTGAACAAGGAGCAGATGAATGGTGGAAGAACCATCTCAAAGACGCCGTTAATCCACAACTGTCAATGGATTCACCAAATTCACCAATGGTCGCTCATGAAGGAAGGCGAATTTCAAAAATTCTGGACAGCGTCCACTTGCAAAAACTTGCTTCAACAATGCAGGTTACCCCATTTGTAGCCTTTCAAGCCGTGCTTCGGATTCTGATTTTCCGGTATACAAACACAACCAATGCCATAGTAGCCTTTCCTCATGTTGGCCGAGATCACCGCCAGCTTCAATCTCTCATGGGCTACTTTGTGCAATTGCTGCCACTTGCTTTGAAAATTGAAGTCCACCAGACTTTTGCTTCAATCCTGGAAAACCTGAATAAATCGGCGCTCCAGGCCAGCGAACGCCAAGCCCACAATCCCGGCAACGAGAGTATTTCCATTGTCATGGCTTTGCAGGATATGGGTTACGAACCGCTTAACCTCTACGGGCTGGATTCTGCCCCCTTTAATGCGCCAGTAACATCTACCAAGTTTGACCTTTTCCTTCAATTTTGGGAGAAGGACAACGCTTTTGAGCTTGTTTTGGAATACAACTCGGACAAATTTTCCCAAGAAAGAATGATCCGATTCTTAAATCATTTCAACCAACTCTGCAGAAGTCTTAAACCTGATACGACTCCTGCTAACGCACAAATTTTTTCAAAGGAAGAATGGAGGCAGATTTTTAAACATTGCAATGGCCGCGAGTTACCCCTTTCCAATTCAATGAGCCTTTCGGACCAGTTCGCGGCCATTGCCAGGGAACACCCTAATGCCGTTGCAGTTGTGCAAGGTAAAAAGCAGATGACTTATAGCGTCCTCTTGGGTCAGTCTCGCAAGATTGCACACGACCTGCAGAAAACACACCATCTTGGACCGGGGCATACGGTTGTTCTCGCTTTGCCTACCGGGTTTCATTTTATGGCGTCTCT
>JBNKOV010000924.1:0-2426 GCA_050294955.1 Holophagae bacterium | reverse complement strand
GGGGATCGCTGGGTGCTCAATCACCCCGACTACGCTATGTTGGCGGAAGATATCATCGACGATCTAAAATATCACTGCGCCACATAGAACAGGTCAATCTTTGTTAAAATCTCGCTTTCTGTGACGGGAAATACTTGATTCATTGGCGGAATGAAATTATTTTATCTATGGGCGCATGAAGAGACCCGTCTGCCCCATTTACATGCATTTTTGAACCTCATCACACATCTTAACGAGACGGCATCCGGCGAAACACTCACCGGATAAACCTGGGGAACCGATCATTGAACCTGATTTCCACTTTCCTTTTTTGCCTCTGGCTGAATCCGCCTGCAACTGAAGCAGCGCCTTGTATCATCAACCAGATGGCCCATTCGGGCAAGTCCGCCCACAGAGTATCCTTCCTGCTTGACAGGGAGCCCCGCACCTTCGATCTTCTACACGAGCAGCTTCGCATCCGCAGCCAGGCGCCCGACAGCCCAGAACTGAATTTAAATCTGGGCGTTACCTATCTGAACCTTGCGGATGAAACTCGTTGGGAATATTTGGATCAGGCCATTGCCTATATCAGCAAAGCCCGATCAGCCCAGCCCAAAGATCCTCTGGTTATCATGTACCTGGGCCGCACCATGGGCGCCCGAGCGCTGAATGTGAAGCCGTCCAATCTGAAGCGCCTCAGTTGGGCCAGAGAGGGCTTCAAATACATGGATCAAGCCGTCTCCCTGGACTCCGATTGTTTCTACCTGCGCCTGTTGAGAGGCGAGGCCCAATTACTGGCCCATCCCATACTCAGACGGGGTTCGCGTCTGGATGAAGACGCCAAATTTGTTGAGACATTCACCCACGATACCGCATACGCTTCATTGCCTAACTACCAGAAGGCGCGAATTCAGCTATTTCTGGGCAACTATAAAGAAAAACGCAAGAAGGATTCCAACCAGGTTCAAGCTCATTGGCGAAACGCCATGACCCTGGCCCATGGCTCTCCTATCGGAAATGAAGCCAAAGCTCGCATGTTGGGCGGTTTTCAGTCTCTGGGTTATGATGGAGAAGAAGAGGGATAAGGCCCTCTTTCTTCTCTCGCCGCTCTTAAAACGCGTCCTTCATCTCACGAATGGCCTTTAATACCGAGTGAGGTGACAGGTCGCAAGTGGGATCGTGTTTTTTGGCGGAAGCCTTAACCGTGTCGCTGTCACAACGCATAAAAGGATTGGTTCGCCATTCCTCCGCCAAGGTGCTGGGCGTGGTGAACTGGCCTGCGCTTCGCAAGGACTCAGACTTTGCAAGGCGCTCCTGAATATGTGGGTTGTCCGGTTCAACCATCTGGGCGAAACGCAGGTTGTTCACCGTGTACTCGTGACCAAACCATAGCCGGGTCTCTGGCGCGTGCCCGCCAATTTTCTCGTTCAAAGAAGCATGCATGTCTGCAGGTGATCCTTCAAATAACCGACCGCAGCCCGCCGCAAACAGCGTGTCGCCTGTGAAGGCGTCCTGGCCAAAATAGTAGGTTACCGCGCCGGTGGTGTGTCCGGGATTATGGGTCAGACTGCCCTGAACCCGGCCAAACCCGGGACGGTCGCCCTCTTTCAGAAAATCCGTCTGGCCTGGAACACGGCCTCGATCACTTTCATGAGCGAAAATGCGAACACCGGGGTAGCGGGCCGCAAGTTCATTGTTCCCGCCTACATGGTCGTAGTGATGGTGGGTGTTGAAAATCGCCGTCAACGGCAAGTTGAGCCGCTGAAGGGCTTGTATTACCGGACCTGGCTCCGAAGGGTCCACCACGGCGGCTTCGCCGCTGTCTTCACAGACCAGGATATAAGCGTAATTGTCTCTTAAACAGGGAACCGGTACAACGCGCATGGCCACGCCTCCAAATCCGTTATTATCGGGATTGTAGCACAATTGGCTCACGAGAACCCGTCGCCTCGCCAAATTCCGTGATGGGAGGATCGACCCTGATGCAGGGTAAGGAGCCTATCACCGTTTGGCGACAGTAATTTACTGAAAAGATCTTGCTTAGGCATTGTCTGGCCACAGGCGCAGAATAGGGAAGTCGCGCTTTTTGTTATCCATTTTTGCGGGACTGCTCAGGTTATTGCATGCGTGACCGATAAAGACAGTGGAGAGAGGATTATGGAGCGTCCCAACAAGAGGCTTTACGAAAGGCACGATGCCCAGATGCCGATATGGGCTCGGCCCATTGGAAATTGCGAAGATTTCACGTTGGTGGAAACTTCCAACATCAGTGCGGGCGGCTTGCTGTTCCAACTGGATATCCCCATGGAACCAGGGGCCTGGCTTGAGTTACGCTTTGAACTACCCCAAAATAAGGATCTTATCTCTTCCACTGCTATTATCAGGCATGTTATAAAAGAAGATGATCAGCATTATCTGGTGGGCGTACAGTTCGTGGACGTCAAGAA
>JBNKOV010000923.1:0-2434 GCA_050294955.1 Holophagae bacterium | reverse complement strand
GCATGACGCCCCTTAAAATGGACGGCGACCAGTTCGGCAGTCTCATTGTGATGGAAGACCTGACTCAATTGTTGAACGCGCAAAAGCTGGCGGCCTGGCAGGAAGTTGCCCGAAGAGTGGCCCATGAAATTAAAAACCCGCTGACCCCGATTCAGTTAAGCATTCAGAGGATTCGCAGGAAAGCTCAAAAAGGCGCTCCCGATTTGCCCCAAGCGATTGAGTCCGCCCACCAGACCATCATGTCTGAAACGGATCTGTTGAAGAATTTGGTCAATGAATTTTCCACTTTCGCCAAAATGCCTGCTCCGGTAAAAACAGCCACCGATTTAGGCGCCATTGTGGAAAGCGTATGCGAATCATATCAACTTGCCATTCCCCAAATCAGGTTGAACCCTGTAATTTTGGACAAGTCTACTTTAATGTGCGATCCAACTCAAATGCGGCAGGTTATCGCCAATTTGGTGCAGAACGCTGCAAACGCATCGGAAAAGGATAGCGAAGTGAAGGTGGTGGTTCGTTCTGAAAATAAGGAAACCATATTAGAAGTGGTGGATTGGGGCGTAGGCATTCCAGAACAGGAGCGGGAGCGGGTCTTTGTGCCTTATTATTCCAAATCTCCAAAGGGCACCGGCTTGGGATTGGCCATTGTAAAACGCATCATAGAGGATCATGGTGGTAGAATAACCGTAGAAGCCAATCAGCCTAAGGGGACCCGGTTTCTTATATTTCTTCCTCAAAACCCAGAAGGCAATGCAAATTCCCTGGGGTAAATGGTGTTTTTAACCAATTATCGACATTAAATTATAAAAAAGTACTGGTATTTTAAAATGAGCTTTGATAGAATTCGCAGGTTTGAAGCCTTTGCGCCTTGCGAGGCGCATTGAAATAACTCCATTTGGTAAGGATATAAGGGAGCTGATAGATGGCAACATACAGGGGAGCGAAAGCGCGGATGATGCGTCGTTTTCAAGAAGTGATGTTCCGGTCGCCCAAATACCACGGCATCGTGGAAAAAAGACCGAACCCGCCCGGCGACCAGGGCGCTCGCGCTCGTCGCGGTAAAAAGAGTGAATTCGGTAAGCGTCTGGAAGAAAAACAGAAATTGCGTTTTCGCTACAACATTCTCGAAAAGCAAATGCGCCGTTACGTGAAGCGTGCGTTTAACAGCAAAGGCGTTTCCGGTCACGTTCTTTTCCAACTCCTGGAAACTCGCCTTGACAACACGGTTTACCGTCTTGGTTACGCTACCACCATTTGGTCTGCTCGTCAGTTGGTCAACCATGGCCACATTTTGGTAAATGGTAAGAAAGTGGATATTCCCTCTTACGAATTAAAAGTTGGCGACGTCGTTTCCGTTCGCGAGAAAATGCGCACCAACGCCCAGCTGGTTGAAGCATTGAACTACTGCCCGGTTTCCATGATTCCGCCTTATTTGTCGTCGGATCGTGATAATTTTAGCGGGTCTCTGGTTAGCTTGCCCAAGCGCGAAGATGTTCCTGAAAAAATCGATGAGCAACTCATCGTGGAATACTACTCCAAGTTCGTGTAGTAATTCTTCACACTTTAAATTTAAATTTATACAAATCAACACCTCCGACGCTTCGGCGCGGGGGTGTTTTTTTTTGCCCACATGTCTTGTTCTACACAAGTAGCCAGGACCATCGGATGATGTTTTTTCTCCTCTCCTGGGAAACGGGTCCTTAAATGTTCGAGAAATGTGGTGAGCGAAGATTCATTATTTTACATCTTGATTACCTCTTGGCGTTGTGAGAGAATAAAATGTCTTGTTATCGAGACATGTTAAAAAAAACAATGCGGAAAGTTTCCGACGCAAGAGATTTAGCTTTATCCATTTATGGAATGCATGGTTATACACGTTGGGGCTTGCCGTGGAGGAGACATTTTATGAGTAAGTATTCGTTGGTAAAGCCAGCAGTGTTTTGCCTGCTTTCCCTATTGACTGTTGCAGCATTTTCCAGAGATGCATCGGCATTTAAACAACTTGCAGGCCCTCCTTCTGATTTTCAAACCGGTGAAATGAAGACTGTTGAACCGGGAGACGCCGGAATCAGCTCTCGGTCAGCCATGATCCCGGTATATCTGAAAAAGGGTCAAGACGGTCGTATGTACTGGAACGGAACCGTAGGGGTGGAAGACCCTGAAATGTTCCGCATGATGGTTTTTTCCAATGATAGCAACCAATGGGATGTGACTCTTCATACCCCCGGAATGAAACGACCTGTAAACGCTGGAGACCTCGCCATGGAAGTGCATATGAGCGAATACGGCATGGGCGCCAATCGCATCCCCGGCGAGCTGTATGTCTTCAGAGATTTAAACGCCGGTTTCATGCGGGTGACCATTTCCGCAGACAGTGTGCGCGCCAAAACTTCCAACAATCAGCCCGACGGATATATTCTGGCGTCCGGCAATA
>JBNKOV010000922.1:0-2439 GCA_050294955.1 Holophagae bacterium | reverse complement strand
GCGCAATGCCGGTGCCCAGGGCGATCATGAGCAGGTTGCAATCCGGCTCTTCAGGCAGGGTGAAGGGGTTGCCGTAGGGGCCGGTTAAAATGACGGTGTCCCCGGGAATGCAATTGCATAAGAAGTTGGAGGCGATGCCCCGGTAGGACTCGCCGCTGATTTCGTCGATGTAAAGGCAGCGGCGCACACAGATGGATATTTCCACCATGCCGTCCTGTTGGGTCAGGTCCATGATGGTGTACAGGCGCAGATGTTGCTCATTGCCAAAGGGGTGCGGACCCGGAACGAGAACGCCTACGTTCATGCCCGGCTCAAAAACCCGGCCCATGGGATCGAAGCTCAGTTTCAGGTCTCGAACCTCTTCGGCCGCCGCGTCCGATGTCAGGCGGGTGGTCTGGTTCATGGTCGCCTCATAGGTCTGGCGAATTTCGTAGTCAGTAATGTAGGTCATCCCAATTCCTCCGGGCCGTCAGTGCGGCGTTTTCTGTTGTTCCAAGGCCATCTTTCGATTGGCCAGCATGAGGTGGTGCGATTTTTCTTCTTCAATGACCCGATCCAGCATGCCGTGCTCTTCGACGGGGACCAGGTTCTTGAGTTCCGTGTAATAGTTTACCGATTCCAGTTCGCGTTTCATACTGAAGTCCAAGGCTTCTTCAACGCTTTTAATTTTTTCAAAGGCGGTGTCTACCAGGTTATCGTAGAAAATGGTCTGGTCGGCAAAGGCTCTCAGGTAGGCGAAGTATTCTTCATTGATATTTTCGACAGGGTTTTGGGCGACGGTTTTAGCTAGCTGCTTGAAAAACGCGAGATGGTCGCCCTCTTGATCCGCCAGTTCCATAAAGAGGTCGTGAACCTGAGGGTCCTGGCTGTATTTTTGCGCCAATTTGGTGTAAAACCCCTTCCCGTTGGCCTCAATGCGAATGGCGAATTGGAATATTTCGTCTACGTTGAATCGTTTCATGATGCTTCTCCCTTGTTCTTCCCAGAGCATTTCCCGGTGCAGCCCGCGCAGGTTCCTCTGCATGCAAGGGCGTCTTCGTCTTGTACTTCTCCTTCGAAAACGCTGTGCCACGCCCTCTGGACCAGAATCCAGAAACCCATGAGGGCGGGAATGCCGAGGACGGCGATGAGATAACCCGTAAATGGCTGGTTCAAGACGATCCTCCCAATCCTGCGAATCCCATGAAGATGATGGACAGCAGGCCCGCCGCCATCAGGGTGATGCCCGTGCCTTTTGCAATGTCGGGCACGTTGTTGAGGTCCATTTCCTCTCGTAATCCGGCCATGATGACCAGAGCGAAGGTGAATCCCGCTCCCGCGCCCAGGGCGTAGACCAGGCATTGTATGAAATTATAGCCTTTTCCAGTCTGGAACAGGGCCAGTCCCAAAATGGCGCAATTGGTGGTGATGAGCGGCAGGAATATGCCGAGAGCCCGAAATAGGGCGGGGCTGAATTTCTTGATGACCATTTCCACGAGTTGCACGGTGGAGGCGATGACGACAATATAGGAGATCAGCTCCAGGAAGGGCGCGCCCACGGCCAACAGCAGGCGATGGATGCCATAGGCGCAAACCGAACTCACCAGCATGACAAAGGTCACCGCGCCTCCCATTCTGGAGGCCGTAGCCAGTTTGCCCGAGACGCCCATGAAGGGGCAGATCCCCAAGAAATAGGCCAATACAAAGTTATTGATGAGGCAGGCGTTTAGGAAGATGAAACCCAGTGATTCGTTCATGACGCGGCCTCCTTGCGTTTCTTGATCCAGCTAAAAAGCAGCAGCCAGGCCCCCAATGTGAAGAAACCGCCTCCTGGCAGGATCATGACGATCCAGGGTTCAAAACGAGAGCCCAGCAGGGGCTGTTCAAAGAGACTGCCCGCGCCCAGCAATTCTCGCACGCAGCCCAGGCAGAGCAGCGCGAAGGTGAACCCCAAACCCATGCCCAGGGCGTCCAGCAGGGATTTGCCAATGCTGTTCTTTGAGGCAAATGACTCGGCCCTTCCCAGGATGATGCAGTTCACCACAATGAGTGAAATAAAGGCGCCGAGTCCTTTATGCAACTCGATGCTGATGGCTTGGATGATGTATTCCACTACGGTGACAAAGGTTGCAATAATGAGAATGTAGGCGGCGATGCGGACCTGCTTGGGGATGATGTGGCGCAAGCTGGATACCAGACCGGAAGACATTAAAAGCACGAAGGTTGTGGCCAATCCCATGGCGAGCGCGTTAATGGCGGAATTGCTGACGGCCAGCACCGGGCACATGCCCAGCACTTGCACGAAAACCGGGTTTTCCCGCCATAATCCCTTCATGAAAATATCGGTTTGAGACGGCGAGGCGTCATGGGTCGCCGGATTTGCGCTCATGGTTGCTTCTCCCTGATGAGGTGTTGGTTGTTCTGAATAATGGGCAACTGCAAGGCGGCATGTTCCCCAAT
>JBNKOV010000921.1:0-2439 GCA_050294955.1 Holophagae bacterium | reverse complement strand
CCTTGCCTTCTCTGCCGTTGAGGGCGTGGTCCACCTCAAAGCCCGACTCTTTCAGACCCTTCATAATGAATTGGGCCAATTTCACATCATCTTCAACCAACAACAATCTCATGAAACTACTCCAAGTCGCCTCATCTCACCTTCAGTTTGTATCACATATTGGCAAATCACCAAAATGATCATTAGAAAATATTGGGGAACCCGTTGAAATTCAGTGAGTTGGTCTATCATTACCATTCGGTAATCTTGGGATGAGGCGCTGGTGAGATTGATAGGCTAGATTAAGACCTGTGAAGAAGAGGCAGGCCCAAAGCGGTCGGCCCGCATTATTTTATTGAGAGGTTACGATGAAGAAATTGATCCTTTTCCTGAGCATTTGCAGCACCATGGCCCTGGCCCAACCAATGCACAAGTACAGTGTGACCATTACGAACATTACCAAGAGCCAGATTTTTTCTCCCCCTGCAGTGATTGCTCATAACCCATCTTATCTGCTTTTCAATCTGGGACAGCCCGCACGTCCTTCCCTGGCCTTAATGGCCGAAGATGGAAATAATGCAGATCTGGTTGCTGAAGCCGAAATGCACGACGGCGTTTACGGCGTCGCTTCAGCAGACGGCCCTGTCATGCCTGGTCAATCGGTAACCCTGGAGGTTGAAACTCCTGCTGGCGCCAACTGGTTTACCATTGTGGGCATGTTGGTTACAACCAATGATGCGTTCTTTGCTTTGAACGCGGAACAGGGGCCCATGGCTTTCTACTCTCGCGGTAATGCAATGACCTACAGAGCTGAAGCCTATGACGCGGGCAGTGAAGGGAATAATGAAGATTGCGGATTTATTCCCGGACCTCCGTGCGGAAGCGGCGGCGTGCGTGATACGGAAAATGCAGAAGGCTATGTGTATCTCCACTCTGGAATCCATGGCGGCATGGACATTGACTCAGGCACCTACGATTGGCGCTCAAGTGTTGCTACCATTAGCATTAAGGTAATGCGCTAGTCCTTGTTCTGATCCTACTTTCGGATTCATCAAGTATTGAGAGAACGCCCATTCTCAAGAAGTCTATTTATGGCTATCTGATAGAGATCCTTCAGGAAGAGGAGGGGGAGGTCACGCGTCTTCGGACGCTGGCCTCCTTTTCCTGTTTCAGGGTGGCGATAACTGGTTTCAGTGGGGAAAGCTGGTTTTGAAATACACCTTCCTTAACCTCTACTGAGAACCCCGCCTCTTCCAGCAACGAGACGCACTCGGGAAGTAGAAAGGTGAGATAAAACATAATGAACCTGTCTTTCCATAGTAGGTTGCGCAAGTGCATGGCCCCATTGAAACATCGCGCCAGCAGGTGGGACAGTGAGAAAAATGGCGGATGGTTTCCGGTCACAAAAATAAAACGACCGCCTGGTTTGAGCGCACGGGCGACCCCTTCCACAAAGGGTTTTTGTTTTGATCTGGGGATATGACCCAACGCCCCAAAGCAGACGATCAGGTCGAATTCTCTTGAAAAGGGCAGGCTGTAGGCGTCGCCCTGGATGAACTCCGGTTCCACGGCGCCCGGTATTGGGGTCAATAGTCTTTTGGCTTCTCTCATCATGCCTGCGCTGGCGTCAAAGCCCGCCAATCTCTTTCGGCAGATTGGTTTTAGATAATTCATTGCTGCGCCCGTGCCGCAACAGAGGTCCAGGGCCGCATCCACCTGCTCTATTAGATCAAAAACTGGTTTTAAAACCAAATCGGGCGTTCTAAAGGGCGTGTAGTCAAATTTGGGCGCCAGCAGGTCGTAGCCCTTTTCGGTTGAGGAAAGGGCCTGTCTGGCCAGTTCGAAGAATGTGGGTCCCTTTGGGTGAAACAAAAGCAGCTCCTAGCAGCCTGAGGGGCTTGAAACATTATACGATTTTTCTAAGGCCAATTGGACTTCAGCCGAGGCCAGACCTGGGCTTGAGGCGATCTCCGGTGTTAAAACAAAAAAATAAATAAAAAAAATAAACCCTTTTTCAGATACCGACGTTTCATATGGCAGCTGAGGATGATTAAGACGAGTCGGAGGACTAGGATGAAGAAGTCAATGTTAATCGCACTTATCGGGTCTCTTTTTTTTGTAACCGCTGCCCAGGCCGCACAACCCATGATCCACGTTTCCATTAGAGGCGTTGTTGAAGGCGCAGAAGACCAGGACATTCGGGTTCAGGTGCCCATCGCCATGCTGGAGTCTTTCAGACCCGCCATTACCGACGCACTGAGCCAGGCCCAAATGGACGGCAAGGAAATTGATTTCCGAGCATTGTGGCAGGAAATTAAAGCGGCTGGTCCCAATGAATATGTGAGCATTAACAACGAAGACGGGAACATTAAGGTTTCCACTACCGAGACCCATCTTGTGATCAAAGGTGATCAAGGCGGCGATGTATTTGACGTGAAACTGCCCCTTGCCCTTGGCGAT
>JBNKOV010000920.1:0-2447 GCA_050294955.1 Holophagae bacterium | reverse complement strand
TGCCTACCAGTCTAAAAATGCAGTAGATACGTTAATTGGGATGATCCATGCCGATAAGGACCCAGAGCTTCTAAAAGCCATCTTGGACGCCCTCTCCCACTACCAGATTTCCGAGACGCCGCCTATCATTCTCCAACTCGCCCGGGATCCGGACAATCCCGGCATTCGTCATCGCGCCATGATGCTGCTCGCCCGCTGGCGCCCGGAAGAAGAGGCCCTGGGCGATCTGCTGAACCACGAAAGCGCCTCGGTAAGAAACGAAACAGCCGGGCTCATAGCCGAGCACGGCCTGGAATCGGGTTATTCTCAACTGCTGGCCTGTCTCAAGCCCGAAACCCCCAGAGACTTTCTCATCGTTGTGTTGGAGGCGCTGGTTGCCTTTCCAAGAGCGAGGACAGGGGAAGCCGCGTTGCCCTGGTTCCTGCCCGCAGAATCCTACCCGGTCCGACAAGCCGCGCTCACCACTCTGATGGCCGCTGGAGGCCCTTCCGGGTTTGGTTATATTGTGCAAGCCCTGGCCCAATATCCCGAAGAAAAGCTGCCGGAGACCCTGACCTCTGTCTTCATGCTGTTAGAGCCCAAGCCAGGACCCGAACAACCCCCTGATATCTTGGATTATCCGGCCTTTTGGGAACGCATGTTGAGCAGCCCCAACGGCAAGTTTCGCATGAACGCCCTGACCATTCTGGAAAAGGCCAACTGGGGCAAGGCCTCCCATTTTCAAGATTGGCTGGAGGTGTTTAAAAGAAGCCTTCAGGGAGAGGCCGTTCGGTGGACCGAAACCGAGAAGCGTCGTTTACGAGGTTTGTTTCTCAAAGCCCGAGCCAGACAAACCATGGGCGATACGCTTAAAACAGACCAGACCTCCCAAAAACGAGACGCCCTCACCAACCTGATTGAATCGGTGGAGGAAAGCAGCCATCATGATCGCATGGCCATATTGCGCAAGGTGAACCTGAGATATCAGCCCGGCATCCTTCCCGAGCAGGACCGGGAACGACTGGTTTATCAAGTCTTAAACTTCTTTGAAGAAAGCGAGGGCGATCCCATAGGGCTAAAGCTGGCCATTTCCATCGCGGGAAAAATGAATCACGACGCCCTGAACGAAGAATTGAAGAAGTATCTGAACCATGAGGACAAGGAGGTAGGCCGGTTTGCAAGAACCGCCCTGCATCTGAGTCACATCAAAGAGGGCGCCAGCCACATCGAGAGCATTTTCATCATGGACCATACCCGGCTCATGGCCAAGACCCTGAAGCGCTTTTTGGAAAAAACAGGCTACGACGTTGCAGTGGCCCACCACACCACGGAAGGTATGGAAAATCTGGCCAATCGGGAATACGACTTACTGCTGCTGGAGTTTCAGCTCGATGAAATGAGCGGCGTGGATTTTTTGAAAAACGCCAGACGAGAGCATGTGGCCCCGGCAAAGGTCATCTTCATGACCACCTCCAGGGAAGACAGCGATCACCGAATCATGAAGATTGCAGGAGACGGCCTCCTGGTAAAGCCCTTTTCCATGGAGCTGATGCACACCACCATCAAAAGTCTTGAAACCCAAGGGTAAGCACGGCACGTGTCCGTTCTTTCTTGTGTTTATAGCAGTCATTGTGGTAAGTTCAGGCATGGTTGATTTTGAGCCGCTTAACCAACGCAAACTGGAACATCTTCAAATCGTGCTAAACCGGCCCGTAGAGCCGATTCCGTCGCCGTTTTCCGCCTACAGACTCCCCTATCGGGCTTTGCCGGAAATTGACATGGCCGAAATCGATTCCCGAACCCGATTTCTGGGTCGAGAGCTGTCCTTTCCCCTGCTCATCTCCTCCATGACTGGCGGACCAGAAAAAGCGGGTCTCATTAATAAGAATCTGGCTATTGCCGCAGAGGAGGCAAAGGTCGCCATAGGCCTTGGCTCTATGAGAACCGTCATCAAAAACCCCGAAGCCCTTGCCAGTTTCAAGGTCAGGCAATATTGCCCAACCGTGCCGCTTCTGGCCAACATGGGTCTGGTTCAGTTGAATTACGGCTATGGCGCCGACGAGATTAATCGCCTGATAGACGCGGTGGAGGCCGATGGCGTCTTCCTGCATGTGAACCCGCTCCAGGAGGCCATACAGCCCGAGGGCGACACCAACTTCAAAGACCTGCTGCCAAAATTGGAGCGCATCATCCCCAAGGTAAAGGCCCCCATCATCATCAAGGAGGTCGGCTCTGGGATAGATCTCGCCACAGCCCGCAGATTAAAAGATATAGGCATTCAATGGGTGGATGTGGCGGGCATGGGCGGCACCTCTTGGGCTTGGGTTGAGGGTTATCGCAGGGAAGATCAGTTGGGCGCTTTATTCCGCGACGTGGGCATTCCCACCGATGAAGCCCTGATTCAAGCCTCCACCATCGAAGGATTAAACCTCATCGGCAGCGGCGGCGTGCGCTCTGGCTTGGATATG
>JBNKOV010000919.1:0-2454 GCA_050294955.1 Holophagae bacterium | reverse complement strand
CGTGGCGGGCGCATTGGAGGCCATACCGCTGAAGCCCAAACCGCCATCGGTGCCCTTGGTATACACCGTTGCAAAATATTATGATGGCTGGATGCGCCCCAAAAAGGGCGCTTTAACGGAATTGGTGATTCGTTTTTTCCTAAAGCACTGGCACGGGGAATATACGCCCGCCCAGGTTTGGCAAGAGCTGAAGCCGGTTTTTAAACATCGCAACAGCAACAGTGGCAAGGAAGTGCGGCGTATCATTCATAAATTGAGACGGATCGGCTTTTTGGAAACCATTTCTGAGGTGAGAGGCACCTACCCCGGGATCTACAAGCTAAACCCCGAATACGACCCTGGCCATAGAGCTCTTATTTCAATAAGAGACTTCCTACCCAACGGCTTTAAAGACTTCGATCTCACCCCACCAGACGTTGAGGAGTCGTAACTATCCTCCCAACAGACTTGACAAAAATTTCATTGCGAACTTTTTTCGCAATAAATTTTTTGCGAAGTCTTCCATACCACGGCCTTGTCCCCACTATGGCCTAATCCTTAATAACTCCTTCTTGTTTTGGTCATGTGCATAGGAACCAGGTTTCCGAAATTTTCTGGCAGGTTAAACCAAGTTCTGGTTTATTCATGGGTTTGAGCGCAAGAGCCCAATGGAAACCCACCCTGCAGTTTCTTCCCAAGGTCCGCAATAATTTACCAGTACGTTTTTGCCTAGCTGTGGTGATGGGGCTTGGTTTAAATGAGTTAAGAACTGGCATATAGTTTGCTTCCTCCAAGATGTGACGAGCGTCCTTGTGAGGTGAACATTATGGAAGTAGGCGCATTACCAGCAATTAACGGCATTAGCGGGAACCCGGTGAGCAATGGGGAAATGACAGAGGAAACCTTTCTTCGGCTTCTCACTACCCAGCTCCAACATCAAGATCCTCTTGAACCGGCCAGCGATGTTGAGTTTATTGAACAAATGGCAACCTTTGCGTCTTTGGAGCAGCAACGGTTGACCAACTCCAACCTGAGCGTGATCCAACTCTACCAGAGTTCACTGAACAACAGCAACGCTCTCAACATTGTGGGCAAAGACGTGAAGCTGCAGGATTCCTATGTGGAACATGCCGAGGGTCAAAACCACACCATCTTCTACGAGTCCGATAGCGAGGCTGCGAAGGTTCATATCACGGTCGTGGATGAGGATGGCAAAGAAGTCTTTACGCAAACCCAATTGGGCGGGGAAGACGGGGAGCAGGAGTTTATCTGGCATGGCCGGAACAACGACGGCGAGACCGTTCCAGCGGGTCAATACCGGGTGAAGGTGCTTCTGGAAAACGATGAGGGAACCAAGTTCCCGACCACCGTGATGCAAATGGACCGCGTAAACGGCATTTCTTACGAAAACGGATCGATTGTGCTCATTATGGGCGACAAACGCGTGCCCATTGAGAGCGTAGTGGAAGTGTATGAAGGCAGTGGAGCCGATCCCGAGGAGGAATCGGCCTCCAACGAGCCGGGCTTCAAAAATACCGCGTTTTTTCAACCCCTACAGCAACAACCCTTTAGAGTCATAGCCGGAGGTAGATAATATGTTACTGGGTTCATTTTATACAGGGCTTTCGGGCCTGCAGGCAAACGCCACCGCCTTGAATGTGGTGGGCAACAACCTTGCCAACATCAACACATCGGGGTTTAAGCGAAGCCAGGCCAACTTTGCCCAGATTATGTCAGATACAGTTAAGGGGATCTCCGGCGCCGGTAACCCGACTCAAATCGGTTTGGGCGTGAAGACCACTGAGGTTGTGGCCAAATTCGAGCAGGGCTCCATCCAAACCACAGGCATTAAAACCCATCTGGCCATTCAGGGCGAGGGGTTTTTCCAAGTTCAAAATAACGGCCAAAACGCCTTTACCCGCTCCGGAAACTTCGGTTTTGACGAACAGGGCTTTCTGACTGCGGCCAACGGCGCCAAGGTTCAGGGGTTTGTAGGCACCCTTCCTGACGGAAGCTTGGATACAAGCGCTGGTTTACAGGATATCCAAATCGATCTTGGTCAAGCTGCTCCACCAAAAGCTACTGAATTTGCTCGATTTATTTCCAATCTTAGCGCTGAGGCAGTGACCGGAGACACCTACGCAACCTCGATTGAGGTTTTTGATTCAAAGGGTGTAGCGCATCAGGTTACTCTTACTTATACGAAGACGGCAACCGTTGGGGAATGGGAGTATCAGTTTGATTTCAATGGTGATGCCACTGTTGTATCTATGACAGGAGCGGGTGGCGCTGCGTTGGCGGGACCCGGTATCATCCAATTTGATGTAAACGGAAACCTCGAATCCATCGATGGCGTTGCAATCAACAACGTTGGACCTCCTCCAACCGCTGTTACGCCATTTATTGAACCTACATTTACTATAGCTTCGGCAGATATCCCCACAGGCGCAGATGACATGGTTGTTACTTGGGACA
>JBNKOV010000918.1:0-2464 GCA_050294955.1 Holophagae bacterium | reverse complement strand
GTCTTCCACAATAAATCGAGCGTGAAGCGGATTGGCCCCATATTCCTTGAGTCGATCCTGACCCTGTATAAGAACCACAATCATATGAGCAATTTCCAATCGATCAATTAAATTGTCTAAAACGGTTTGCAGGGATGCGTAACGCAGGTAGTCCATGCCGTCATGCACAATAAGGAGCGGATAGCGGCGCGTGGTGCGAAACCGTGCGGGCAAATAGACGCTAATGCCCCGTTCACCGCCGAAAACCGTGTCTGGCACCCTGTAATCTTCGAGAGAGCCTGGCTCGGTTTCCGGGTCAGGCTGGGTCCATTCCGGGGTTTCATAACCGATAGTGCAACACACGGAATTCAACCCATAAGGCTCCCGCGCCGTCTGGGGATTAAACGGGTCTCTAACCCAGCGGTGTTGGCCATTGACCAGGATATCGAATTTATACTCGATTCGAGAACGCTCCGGCAAATCTAAAATCAGGTACCACAAATCGGTGTCTTCAATTCGAGCAAGGGGCAGAGAGGTTTCCAAACCAAAAACCCAGTGCTGAAGATTTACGCCGCTCACATTCCCGCGAAATACGAAGGTGATGGAGGAGCCTTCCACAATGGGAAACTCGTGGCTCTCAATAAAATCATCGACAACCGCCTCGCAGAGATCGTCTCGTTGTTCCAAAGTGCGAATTGCCAGACTCAAGAGCGCCCCCATGATTCCAGGCTGCCGGATTCGGTAAGCCTTTTGATATTGGTTCCGTTATGCCAGGTTTCGCCATCCCAGTCGATGCGGGTGTTGTCATTCAAAGCCAGGCAAGCGGAACCTGAAAAACGACTCGCCAGAGTAGAGACCCGAACCGGATCGTCCAACACCAACCTTCTGCTTGCGTGAGGCAAGGGGATCATGTTGTCGTAGAGCCCCAGGCCGGCCTCAAAAATTTCCGCATTTCCAGGACCTTGAGGCGGAGAATCGTGAAACAAAACCACCCTGTCGCAAAGGACCATGGCCCCTGCGGACCAGGCCACCAGCGGCTTGTTGCGCAAAAGCCCTTCTAATTTAAGTAGGCGCAAACGATTCAAGAGCACAGCCACATGACCGCCGGCAACCAGAACGGCGCTGGATCGGTCGATGAGTTCCGCCACCTCGTAGTGGTGGTCCATGATGCTGGAGCTGTGCTTGGGCCCCCGTTCCTCATAAAATTCCCGGTTCGCTTCGGCCAGGGTTTCTAGATGATGGCGATCCAGATGACGGACCACCTCAAGCGCATCCTCAACCTGAGGCTCCAAAATATCTTCTTCGACATCGGCCATATGCTTCAGTTCTTCAACAGAGGCCAGAGCATTGTGCAACTTAACCCGGTACATGGCCTGCATGGTCTTAATGCGGTTTTGATGATTGCGGTGGGCTTCGCGAAACTCAGGAGCGTCTCGAAAGATCTCTTCCGCCCGAGCATGCAACCGTAAATTAACCGTAGGGCGCCCAACAGCGGCGTCCAGATCCGCCATCTCCGATTCCCGTTCCTGCCAACCCGCCGTAATGACCGCAAGATCCCCGTCGGGAACCGCTGTTTCAATCTCTTGACCAATGGTGGGTTGATAACGTTGCGGACCCAAAATCACAATTTTTGACATTCATTTGTCCCATTCTAAGAAGTGCTATCATGGAAAACAGCGCCATGCAGGGGCGTTAACCAAATTTTCAGAGCCTATGTTTATATCACAACAAACCACGGCACGCCATGGCCTTTTCCCAAAGACGGCACATTTTATCCCATTATGGATACCGAAAAAACGCCATTCCGCCTGGGGAATGAAAGGCCAAAAAAAGGGCGGATCCAAATTAAGTCTTGCGCAACACCACAATACAATGAGATAGTTGCGCCGTCATGAGTGAGCAACGTCAGATACTGAAAAACAGCCAGATAATGATATTAATGACCTCAGCCTCCCGAGTGTTCGGGCTGGTGAGGGACCAGCTTATCGCCTTCCTCCTGGGCGCCACCCGGTTGGGAGACGTGTGGGCTATTTCCTTTATGATGCCAAACCTGTTCAGGCGTCTTATAGGCGAAGGGGCCATGTCGTCCGCTTTTGTGCCCATCCTTTCCGAGCTCACGGAAAAGGAGAAGGAGCAGAAGGCCCGAGAATTCTCCCGGTGCGTTTTCTCCATGATCCTGGTCATGGCGGTGGTCATTGCAACGGCTGTCATTCTCACAGCGCCAACCATCTTACCCTGGATATTAAAGTACATGGCCCCAGGACGCAAACCGGTGGATCCCGAGGCCTACCAACAGATTATCGGGCCAACCCAGCTTATGTTCCCCTACCTTATCTTTGTAAGTCTGGCCGCCATTTGTCAGGGCATATTAAATGTAAACAACCGATTCGCCCTGCCCGCTGCGACGCCCATCGTGCTGAATCTGTGCATTATCGGATTTGGATTTGGTCTGAGGAACCAGTGGGACACCCCTATTTGGGGCCTG
>JBNKOV010000917.1:0-2470 GCA_050294955.1 Holophagae bacterium | reverse complement strand
GCAAAACCTACGCCGCCAAAATTGTAGATATAAAAGAAAAGGTCTATCCTCCTGGTGACAGAATGGCTGGCCAGGCCAAAGTGGATCGGGAAAACCCCGATAAATCCAAGCATCAAGACCCTATCATCGGCATGATTTTCATGAAGGGCTTCACCCACGACGGCGAGATATGGAGCGGGGGGAAGATTTACGACCCCGACAACGGCAAGACCTACAAATGCAAGCTAACCCTTAAAGACAGCAATACCTTGCAGGTTCGAGGCTATATAGGGTTCTCCCTCCTGGGGCGCACCGAAATCTGGAAACGGTAAATAGCAGCCTTCCAGGTCCCCTAATCAAAATCTTGCCAAAGATACCCTACACGGATCGATCTATTTGAGTTATAATTCAGGTGGATGTAATTTTGTAGGCCGAGTCACGCCACCTGATGAAAGATCGAAGAATTATCGCCGTTATAGACCTTGGGTCTAATAGTTTCCATATGATGGTGGCTCGGGTAGACAGTGACCGCATTACCGTGTTGGACACCCATAAAGAGCCCGTGCGACTGCGGTTCGGACTCATGCCGGATGGCTCTATCAGTGAAGAAGCGCAAGACCGAGCCTTAAAATGTCTGCGGCGCTTCGCCCAACGGCTGAGAGGCGTTAAAGAAATTCGCGTGGTGGGCACCAACACCTTGCGCCGCGCCAAGACCCCCAAGCCCTTCCTCAAAAAAATAGAAGAAATCCTCAATTCGCCCGTAGAAGTGATCGGCGGCAGTGAAGAGGCCCGTCTCATCTATCTCGGCGTGGCCAACAACCTGCCCCTTTCCGAGAATCGCAATCTGGTAATCGACATAGGCGGGGGCTCCACCGAGTTCATCATTGGCAAGAACAAGGAATCCAACATGCGGGAGACCCGGCCCATGGGCTGCGTGGGTTTCACCATGGATTTCTTCTCGGACGGCGTCGTAACCAAAAAGCGTTTCAACAAAGCCATCTTCAAGGTAAGTCAGGAATTGGAGTCCCATTTACAGTCCCTGTCCAAAGAACATTGGGACGTGGCCATTGGCGCTTCTGGCACCATCAAGGCCATCGGCAACGTAGTAAACGCCATGCGAGGCGAAGACGTCATCACCATGGAGGGCCTTCAGGAAATCTACGACCGAATGCCCTGGGGCAGGCCCATTGGACCCGATGTGTTCCCCGGATTAAGAGAAGACCGGGAGCCCGTCTTCGCAGGGGGCTTCGCCATTTTATACGGCATCTTCAAAACCTGCGGCATCACCGAAATGCAAATCTCGCCCCACAGCATGCGAGAAGGGCTCTTTCTCGATTATATTGGAAGAACTGGAGATCAGGACGTTCGTGAAGAAACCGTAAGCCGACTAAAGCGGTTCTACGGCGTCGATGAATTACAGGCGGCACGCATCAAAAAGACCGTTCTTGAATTGTTCCGCCAGGTGCTGGGCAACCTGTTTGAGCGACGGAAAACCGTGCGCAAAATGTTGGGCTGGGCGGCGGACCTGCACGAAATAGGCCGGGCAGTGGCCCATACGGGCTATCACAAACACGGCGCCTACATCATCCTCAATGGCGATATGGACGGCTTTTCCCGGGTAGAGCAATGTCTCCTGGGCTTTCTGGTGCTCAACCATCGCAAACGCTTGAAAACCGATCCTTTACCATATGAAACCAGGCAAGAGCTTCCCCTGGTCTTCATCCTGAGACTGGCCTGCATCTTCAATCGCGAGCGCATCGACGTGGTTTTGCCGGACCTGGCTATTAGCTGGCGCAAAAAGCAGATCACCCTGAAGATAGACCGTAAATGGCTGGAAAACCACCCCATGACCCGATACGACCTGGATCTTGAGGAAGCCTGGTGGAAGCGGATTGGGTACGTTTTGGACATCAACCTGGAGGCTTGATCGTCCAGCCGCCGTTTAGCAGAGGAACCCCTGGCATGACCGAACGCCTCAACAAAGAAGCCGCCTTGAGCCGACGGGCCTCGCTCATCCAGACCATGTCCCAGTTGGAAGAGAAAGGCGTACACTGCGGCGCGTGCAGCGGGGTCTGCTGCACCTTCGTAGCCAACTCCGTTCAGACCACGCCCTTGGAAACACTGGAGATCTTAAACTGGCTGCGAGATCGCGGCGCATTAGACGACGCCCTTAAACAGACCTTGCAGGCCACCATCCAAAAATATCGCCTGGATCAGGACGCGCCTGGCGACGGATCCAGACAGTTCGTGAGACGCACCTACACCTGCCCCTTCTTCGGAATGGCGCTTGGCGGCTGTGGTCTATCAAGAAGCGTAAAGCCTTATGGTTGTTTAGGTTTTAACGCCATTGCGCCCGGTGTTCAGGATGGGGAAAACTGCGGGTCCAATATCGCCCTGTTGGAAGAACGGGAGGACGCCTTCGCCGAAACAGAAGCCAGGGCCAATCGCCGAATCCAAGAGCAGTATAGCCTGAGATGGGAGAAGAAGCCCA
>JBNKOV010000916.1:0-2476 GCA_050294955.1 Holophagae bacterium | reverse complement strand
CCAATAAGACTGTTCGCCGTTTCCAAGCCGAGGAACGTGGTGATGTCGCCGTCGAATAGGAGATCCATTTCAAAGGACGCGAGTTGCTGAATGGGGTCTACGTTGCCCAGTAGGATGGGAACCGAGACCACGTCATTGTCCATGCCCCAAAGGCTTGTCGGTATCCAAACATTCACTGGTGGCGCGCCGGGCGGTCCGGAAATCATGGGGTTGACCACAATGTGGACCACTTCCGTGTTGCTCACCTCGCCTTCCTCATCGGTTGCTGAAAATGCAACGCTGTAGGAGCCTGGTGTTGTAAAGGTTACTGATCCGGGATTCAGTTCGTCGCTATTGGGAGCGCCCCCCTTGAAATCCCATAGATAAGTGAGCGAGTCTCCGTCCGGATCTGAAGCCGAGCCAGAGAAAGTCACGGATTCTCCTTCCAAAATAACCAGGTTGGCGTCTGGCGTTACAATAGTTGCAGAAGGTGGACGGTTGCTGATATCCACCGACCAGGCGCCCACATTGGTTCCCACGAAGAGTTGGGTCGGGTTCTGGCCGTCGCCGACCAGGGTGTGGGCCAAAAGAATGCCCAGAGGACCATCCACTGGGATCCAATTCAGACCGCGATCTATGGTGCGCCATAAACCGCCATAGGAGCCTGCGTAGATGATATTGGGTGATTGCGGGTCCTGGTAGAGGTCGAAAATGGTCTTCCCCAAAATGCCGCCGTTGGCTGGCGTCCAGGTCTGGCCCGCATCAATGCTTTTATAAACCCCTCTGTTATTTGTGCCTACATAAAGGGTGTCGGGCAGGTCCGGGTCGAAAATAACTTTTGATGTGGGGCGGAAAATGAAGTCGTCTACTCGGGTCCAGGTCAGGCCGCCGTCTAGGGATCGGGAAAGGGTGTCCCAGCCCGTTATATATTGGTGGTCCGAGTTATTTGGGTCTATAGCGATGTGACGAACCCATTCTTCAGGGGCGCCCAGCTCTTGCCAGTTCGCCCCGCCGGGCGCGGAACGGTAGTATTGGCGGTAACCCCCAGTATAGATCCGGTTTGCATTATTGGGATCCACGGCCACGGCATCGGCTTCCAGGAATTCGGGCGGTGAGCTGGAGTAGAATGAGCCGCCCAGGTTGTCGCTTTGCTGAAGACCGATTCGGGTGGTGGAGACCACGACCCGGTTGGGTTCTGCGGGGTGATGGGCAAAATCGGTGACTTGGAATCGTCGCCCGTCTGTAATTGGCGAGAGGTTGGCGCCTTGGATGGTCGCCCCACGATCCTGACTATAGAAAACGCCGGTGTCCCTGGCCGAAAACCACAGTCGATTTCCGTTCTGTGTTATTTTGTAGATATAGGGCTCGTAAAGTCCATCGATCATGGGGGTAAAGGTCTGGCCCCCGTTTGTGCTTTTCAAAAAGGCGCCTGGCGTGGCAGCGTAGAATTGGTTGGGGATGGTCCCATCGGCCAGGAGTTGGTTCACGCCATTAAAAGCATAGGTCGGATTCACAACCGACCAGGAATCGCCGAGATCCTGGGATTTGAGGAGTTCCTGGTTTGATGTGGCCGCAAAGATCACGCCCTCCTGGTGGGGATCGAAAGCCATGCTGAGGACGCTTTTCTCATTTATCGCCGCAGCAGGCAATTGAATCCAGGAGGCGCCGCCGTCCGTGCTGCGATAAAGCGCGTTGTCCACTAAATCGCCTGCAATCATCATGACCACGTCCGAGTTGTAGGGATTGAAGGCATATTCTTTAAATGTAACATTATATGGGAAATCTTGAGCGACCAGATGCCAGGATGCGCCATCGTTGACCGAACGATAGACACCAATGTCGTGAGCGAAAATGAGAATATGACTCGGGTTGTCTGGATTGCGCGCCACAATCCCAGGCCAGTAACCATCCAAACGTTTTAACTGGCGCCAGGATCGGCCGCCATCCAAACTCTTAATGAGCCCATTGGCATTGAACGCCAGAAGTTCATTACTATTAGAGGGATGGCTTATCACGCCCTTAATGGTGGTAGAGCTGTCGTTTCGAATGGCGACCCAGGATCGCCCGCCGTCGGTTGAATTCAGAAGATCCCCAGGCGTATCTACCCAGAATGAGCCGGGCCGAGCAGGGTCCGCCGTCAGGAAGTTGAAGTTGCCTTCTCTGGAAACCACCCATTCGGAAGCCTGGTAATCCCAACGTAGAATTTTTCTATGATCTTGAAGGGCAAGGATATGGGATGGTGAGTCCGGCGAAATCACAACGTCGTAAAGGTTCCCGCCGGGAATATTGAGCTTCTGCCAATCTGTACTTCTGGCGAACTGAGAAGAGAGCGTTAAACCCGTGCATAGAACAATGACCACTCTCAAAAAAAAGGATGGCATGTGATCTCCTGAAGAACATATTTTAAAATGAACTATTAAAAAAGGCGGGCCGGTCCAAATAATTTGCCCATATAACTTATCCGCCTAATATATCATTCCCATGAGGCGAGATATAT
>JBNKOV010000915.1:0-2476 GCA_050294955.1 Holophagae bacterium | reverse complement strand
CGCTCCAACGCTCGCGTCTTGCCGCCGCGTTCTATAGGGGATGTCGTGTATTGAGCCTGAAAGGGGTTAAACAAAATGAAGAAAAATAAAATTTGTTCTTATCCCTCTCATAAAAATTGGGTTATGGATGCGGCTTTTTCGTTTGTAATAGAGACTTAGCCTTCAGTTGGGCAGCCTTTCACGTTATTCTTCCGGAATATTAGCGACTTCTTTTATTACTGTTCTGCGCTAAAGCTCTTTTCTAGGTAGGCTTCTGCACTCTCGGGATCCCCAAGCTGTTCATATAGCCGCGCCAGATATTGAAGCACCCTTTTGTTGTTGGGCTCCAAGTCATTGGCCCATAAAAAGTCATGCAAAGCGATCTTATATAGGGATTTATCGCCCGTTTTTCCAGCCATATCCATCAGGTGAACGCCCCTTGCCAGGTGTGCGTTGAAAAGGTCTTTGTTTAAAGGAGCTATGCCTTCCAAATCAGTATTGGTGGAACGGAGGCTGTCGCCTAATAATATGGGATTTACTGTACCTGTGGGGTCCTTGGCCTTAAATTGGCCGACAATCCCCAGAAACCCCAAAATCAATAGAGCGGCGGCCAGGCATATCCAGCCGTTGGATACAGGCGTTTTCCTGTGAAACCAGCGTATATTGTCTATTGGCTCTTCATCAGGCAGTATGATGGGAGGCGCTGGGGGCAGATGTTCTCGGAAAGAATGGCCATAGCCGGCCATCAGGGTGTCAACCTCATCTAGCATTTGGGCCTCATTTTTAAGAAATCTAAGGCTCTCTTCACCCAATCGGTTCGCTTCTTCTTCAAGAATCTCTTCTGGTGGTCTGTCTTCCAACATGACTTTGATTTCTTCCAGGCTGAGTTTGTTCATATGATGACCTTCTGTCTGGTCAGGTAGGTTCTAATCTTTTTCTTCGCATGAAAAAGACGGCTCTTGACCGTATCTTTGGAGGCGTTCAGGGCGACGGCTATATCGGCAATGGTGAGCCCAACCCAATAGTGCAATAAAAGGGTGTTTCTCTGTTCGGGGTTGATGCCGCTTTCGTAAAGCAATTTATGGGAGAGCTGGCGATTTTCAATTTGTTCGGAGGGGTTTGAGTGTTCAGCGGGCTCCTGCTGTTTGTCTACCAAGGCCTCCAGTGAACCTGTTTCGGGTTGACGATCCCTATAATAGTCAGCTATCTTTCGCCGTGCAATTTTAAAAATTAGTGCAGCCAGTATTTCGGGTGTTTCCCTGACCAGATATCGGGCGACGGCAAATACGGTTTCTTGAAACACTGTTTCGGCGACATCGGCTGGGATGCCTTTTGAGAGAATAAAAGCCCAGAGTGATTGGCGATGACGTTCCAGTAATTGACGAAATGCGTCTTGATCACGATCCTGTCGGTATCGAATCATCAATGATCGTTCATGTTTTTCTGTCATCGATCAGCTCCAGGTATAATATTTGAGCTTTTAAGAAAATACCGATCATTCAATCAAAATAGATATTTTAGAACAATGAGTTCATTGATGCAAAGATTTTGAGGATTTAGGTTATTGTCTTTGGTTAGAAAGAGAAAGCCGCAACAAGAAATTCTTGCTGCGGCTATTTCTAATCAGTTTTCCGGTTTGGCCTTAAAGCGAAGCAATGGTGACTTCGGTCATAGATCTTAGGGCGGGTTGATCCTTCAGGCCAAAATAGGCCATGAGTTTATAGGTCTTGCCCTCAACTAGAGAAACCTGTGTAAGGTCTACAGTTACAACCACGTTGGTGAGGTGAGGCGCGTATTGTTTCAAGTCGGTTTCCGCCCGAATTGCCTCGGGTGGAATCATGATATATTTGTTTTCTTCATCCATGAACATTAATTGGATCGTGGGGACCTGTTTATCGAACTGGCTATCGCGGTAGTCCAACATATAAAAGAACTTGGCGTTCTTAGATTTTGCTACCGTAGCCGCATAGGTTGGTGTTAGCGTCTGTTCGCCCACTTCAAACGGATAACTGAAATCGTAGTTTCCCGCTTTTAGTTCTCGTTCGACGCTTTCGGGCGGCCGAACCATGAGCCATTTATCATTCGAAAGCACAATGGGTCCGCTCAGTGCGATATTGGAACGGTCCACATTGATGTAATCGATGAAGGATCCAATTTTCCCGCTTTCCAGGTCACGAGCTACTACCTTTAATTTGTAATCGCCGGGTTTTACGAAAATGTTGGAGAAATATTTAACACCGGTTTGGTCCAAAATCGATCGACCTCTCATGGGATCTACTTGGAATTGGAAATAGCTCTGGTCAAATACTTGATTTGTGTGGCGTTCGTATGCGATGGTGAAGATCTCAATGTCCCGGATCTGTTCATTCACGCCTGGAGATGTGAAATAGTCACCGCGGAAATCCACGCCAACATTCAGCTTTACAAATCCGTCGTTGGTTGGAACCTGCATCACGCCAACATCGATTGGCATGCCGCGCACCACCTGGTCGCGAGC
>JBNKOV010000914.1:0-2477 GCA_050294955.1 Holophagae bacterium | reverse complement strand
ATCACGGTCACGAAACGGTCTCTCTTCTCGCCAAATGAAACAACAAAAGGCGGCTCACACTCGTCCAAAGCGTCGAATGGACCCTCCAACGGCGTCGCCTCAAAACCCACCGACATGGCCCGTTCCAGAAAGCCGAAGGGCGTTAATTCCCCATTGTCCCCTTCTTGGGCCAGATCATCCACGGTCGCAGATACGCCGTGATGGGACAGAACCGTTGCCAAAGCCGCCAATCCGGTTTGATTGGAATGCGCTGAGCCAGCAAAATCATTCATAAAATTATATGCCTCAAAATACAAAATAGAAGAATTGTGAAATAGAAAAACGGAATGCCTTGCCCTTGGGAGAAATCCCAAAAGCAGTAGAAGCCACTTTTGGGATTTCCCGTTTCAGTTTCTAGAGATGGCACTCAATGCAACTCTGACATAACCACCGATTTGGACAACCCAGATCGACACAATCCCCACAAGTAGGCGCGCCGCCGCGAAGACGGTGCAGCTCTTCTTTTTGGAGATTCTTAACTTTCAGCTTCGAGAATTTTTTACTTTTCATACCTAAACATCCTTAAATAGTTATTTTTTCATAGTAATCTATTGGGACGCAGACCGCGACCAGCGCGCAAAAGAACATGATTCAACCTGGGTTTAATAAATAAAAACTGAATGTACTGTCTGTCCCCAATAAGGAATGACTCTATGAATTCCCTAAACATACACCATGACACTCCTCCTGTCAACACGACATCACACAAAAATATATATGGATTTGAAAATTCCGAAATACGTATAATTCACTATCAAAACTACCGTGAATCACCAGTAGAGGAGCACCCTAAATTATTAAATTAGTCCCTGCCAAACAGACACGGATTGAAGCGTCGGCCCCTGTCTTTTGTCCCCAATAAGAGCGAAATTTGTCCGCCGAAATAAAGAGCACCTGAATTTCCATAGGCCAAAGAAGGCGTTCACCCCACCAAAACAACTACTGATATTCGACTTAAGCGGGAAAATCACTCAGAAATAGGGAGCAGCGCTCCAATATTTACGGTGAAAAAAGGTTGCTGTCTTTTCTAATTATCCCATTTTATGATAGGCTGTATCGGCTGGCGAAGATCTGCGAGGGGATGGTGCGGCCTCTGCCTGACCGGTTCTCCCTGCGGTTCTTTCTACTTTCAGGAGGATCATCGGTTGGGTTCTATCTTACCTCCCGGCGCTCGAAATGAGACAGCCGTCTATTATTTGAAATCTACTTTTTTAAAAAGCGCGGATCTGAAAAATCTCAAGAACGACGAACAGATATTGGGCGGATTCCTGTTCACTGACTGCGCATTTCCAGACGACGCACCCTGCCTGCGCGCAGGATTCACGCCGTTCCCAGACCAGCCCGAAATGGAGGTCTGGCTGTCGCCCAAACCGGTGAGATACGAACAGGTTGGTCCTCTAAAACTCGCCTACGATGGTGAGACCCTGTTCGGCGCGCTTTCCCTTCCCAACACCAACGACGCCTTGGACGAACGTACAAGGGAAGCCTATCAGAGTATTTTTCAAAATTCCGAAAGACTGGGTTACCCCAACCTGTTCCGCATGTGGAACTACCTGCCCGGCATCAACGAATCAGACGACCACGGCCTTGAGCGATACCAATCCTTTTGCCGGGGAAGAGCGCGGGCTTTTTTCAGAGACCGCACCTTCCAAGAGACATTCCTGCCCGCTGGAACAGGCGTAGGATCACGTTCAGGCGGCTTGAATATCGCTTTTATGGCCTCCCAGGAAAAGATTCAGGTCAACCTGGAAAACCCGGTGCAAATGCCCGCCTATCATTACCCGCGCCAATATGGACCACGCTCTCCCAGCTTCGCCAGGGGAACCTGGGTTTCCCGAGGGCCGAAGGCTGGTGAGTTTTACGTATCGGGAACCGCCAGCATCATTGGTCATGAAACCCTGCACCAGGATGATATCATTCGCCAATGTGAGACCACCCTCCAGAACATAGAGCGACTCATCTCCTCCGAAAACCTCTCACGCTATAAGCTGAACCGGGATTTCAACCTCAAAATGCTGGACAACCTTCGCATCTATATCCGTCGGCCAGAGGATTTTGACGCGGTAAAAAGCATCTGCCAGGCCCATTTCTCTCCCAAGGCCTCTACGGCCTATCTCGGCGCTGATATCTGCCGATCCGATCTCCTGGTGGAAATCGAAGGCTGGATAAACTGGTTGCCCGAAGAGACCGAGGACACGCCATGTTATTAACCGATATGCTTAAGAAGAATGCGCGTGAAAACCCCAATGGGACAGCCTTCATCTTCTTGGACGAGAAGGGCGAAGATAGCCGAACGGTCACTCACGAGGAGATCTTCGACTGGACGGAAACCTTGAGCAACCGCTTTTTGGACGCGGATTGGCAGGGTCGCACCGCATTTTTAATATTCGACCATGGCGTTGAATTTACGCTAACATTTCACGCCTGCATTCGCGCAG
>JBNKOV010000913.1:0-2487 GCA_050294955.1 Holophagae bacterium | reverse complement strand
CAATTGGGGCAGATTCCATTCATGGCGTCTGTGCATGAAGGGCAGAACGTGCATTCGAAACTACAAATGCGGGCCTGAGCGTCGAAGGGTAGATTGGTGTTGCACTTTTCGCACAAAGCTTTCATTTCCAGCAAAACGGACCTCCCTATCAGGTTAACTCGTTGTAGCGAGCCACTATTTTATTCATGGTTTCAAGCATCTCATTCAGCCGGGACCGATCATCGGGCGTGAGTGACGCCTTCTGGCTGAAATGGCTCAGTGCCTCACTGGTTCTCGCCAGGTCTTTGGTAATGGTTGAGGCCTCTTTTAAAGCCTCCTTTTTGTCCATGATGTTGCACAGCGAGCCAACCATGCGCGCTGCAACGCCGGATTTATCGAACAGGGCCACCCCAAAAGCATGGACCCAAATCCATGCGCCATCTTTGGCAGCCATGCGAAAGTCTTCTCCAAACATGGAGACCTGGCGAGTTATGTGAGCCTTGATGGCGTCTTTCACTCTTTTTAGATCTTCTGGATGAATACGGTCGTACCATTCGGAAATTGAAGAACCCAATTCCTCGGTTCCATAACCCAAAATGGCCTTCCATTCTTTTGAGTATTGCACAGAGTCTTTGGAGATGCTCCAGCTCCAAAGACCCTCTTTTAAACCCCTAAAACCAGAGCCTTCTGGTAAGGCGGAGCCGTTCCCCAAAAGCGCTTGTCGCCACTCAACCTGCAGTTTCACTCTGGCTAGAGTGAGGCTAAACTCCTTGGGCTTGGTGAAAAAATCGTTCACTTCAAGGCGCAGCGCTTCACTCATTTTTGGTGAATTCTCCATGGCTGTCACCAGGATGACTGGCAATTGAACCCGGTCATGTCTGGTTCGGATCTGACGTAGCAGCTCTAAACCTGAAATGCCGGGCATGGTGACATCTGAAAGGACAAGGTCGTAGGATTGGGAGTCTAAAGATTTGAGCGCTTCTTCACCATTGGGGGCGACAGTGATGTCGTACCCGTGCTTTTGGAATTGGAGCTCCATCATGCGTCCGGTGAATTTGTCATCTTCAACTACCAATATTTTTCCCGTCATCACTCCCGCCCCATCCTCAATAGAGGACTGACATTCAATCTTTCTTCAACGAGTCGAATTCGTTTTCCAGATCGAACGATTTGGAAGTGGTGATGGTCTCAACATTTTTGAGACGCCGGTCCATATTGGCCAGAGCCTCTTCGATTTCCCGAAGTCTCCTTTCCAGTTGTCCTGCGATCTTACTTCCCGTCGCGTATTTGGTAGTCATATAAACAATGGCCACCGCCGTCAAAGCACCTATCATTACTATTTGAACCACTGACTGCATGAGATCCTCCCAATCAAGCTATTCTACCAAGGGATCACCCTAAAATGTAGGGAATGACGTTTTGATCCCGGTTTTTTTTAGCCCGCAAGGCCCCATTTGACACATACCCCATCTATTAAACGGAAATTTCCCGTGTTTTGACCGGTAAATCTATAAAAATCTGAATTCGGCAAACGATTGTGGGGAGAACCGCAGTTCAACAGCATGAGACTTTTCTTGGGAAATGACTCGGGCCAATGAAGTTCAATGCCCTTTTATCTGCCGTGTTAAACCGGACTTCTGGCTCCAAGACCAATCATAAATACGTAGTACTTGCCGGTGAGGATGACCTTGAATCCCTTCTTCTGAAGAAAACGGCGGTAGTGGGAGAGGTCTTTCATCAAGAGAGAGAACTCGGGTCCTTCAAAATTCTTCATACGAGCGCCATAGGACAGTTCACCGTCAACGTATTTGACATTTGGGAAGCCCAAGATTACAGAACCTCCTGGTCTCAAGTGACTTTTGAGCAGTTTTGGGAAAAGATCGCGACCGTCAACGCCCGGGCTTTGGAGCGTGCCGATGGAGATTATTAAATGGAAGGGGTCTTCCTCTTGTCTCCATGTTTCGTCTCTGATATCGGTGCAGATGAATTTGGCTTTAGGAAAACGTCTCGCCGCTTCATCCATGGCGGACTGACAATGGTCTATACCCGTAATGGCAAGGGTTTCAGCGGTTTCTGGGCCGCAAATCTCTGGGAACAGACTCAGGGAATCGCCTGTGTTAACGCCAAGCTCCAAAATGCGCATGTTTTTGCGGAGGCCGACCATTTTTAATGCGTCTATGTAAGTCTTCAAAAACCAGGGTTCTTCCAGTTTGTGAATCCTGGAAAACGGGGATTGAACGCCATATTTTTCTGTACCCGAGGGCGCCTCCCGCCAGTCATTTTCTCTGTCCAAAACCTGAAATCGGAAGACAACCATGGGATCGGGCGCCTGACGTGGCGTCAGGAAGCGGCATCCCAACAGCTCGGCAAGGTCCAACCAGCATCGGTAGGGGCGGTGGAGATAGGATTGTGAGCCCAGTTCCAGAGATTCCCCGGGAAATTTTCCTGTACCAAGGTCTGGGTCAAGTGCTTTAAAAGTAAGGATGTCGCCGGCTGAAGCGCGGGCTC
>JBNKOV010000912.1:0-2487 GCA_050294955.1 Holophagae bacterium | reverse complement strand
CCCAGGTTAAAGGACCCCTGAATCCCTTCATGAAAGTTAAATCTTGTGAATAGGCGAGGGTTATTCTGCCGTAACCCAGATCCCAGTCCAAAACGCCGGTTTTGTAGAATTGTTTTTGGAGGGTTGTGATCTCCGTGCGATGGAGATCCAAAAAACCCTCCAAACTTTTGTTCAGCCCCATGCCGCTCAGGTATTCCAAACGCCTTGATTGCGGTAATTCGGATTCGGAATAAATCTCGAAGACCCGATAGGGGTTCACAAAAAAATGATAGTTGTGAATATCGTGATTCCCCAGAATGTAAACGGGTTCTATATTGAATCGCTCCCAGCGGATCTTGCTTAAAAATTGAACAATATGGCAGCCTTCACTCCAGCGATCGAATAAGTCGCCCAGGAAAACCAGTTGCAGAGGGGTGGTCTGACGAACGACCATGCTCTCTAAACCCTTTGACCATCTGTGGTTCAGGCTGGATTTAATTCGCGCCGCTACGGGTTTTTGCCTACCGGAATATTGGATGATTTTTTTATCGGCAAGGCTGATCAGCAATGCGCCCAGATCGCCGTGAAGGTCTCCTATGACCACCGTTCGATCAAAGCCGGTTAAGTGGCGACGTGTCTGGATCCCTTCCTCTTCTTGGGAATTCATGGGCGCTGCTCCCGATGAGCGATTAAAATCTACGCCATTGTAACAGATTCCGGGTGTGTGGGGACAAATTTAAACCCTGGGCGGCAGGAGTCAGCACATTGAAAAAAGGCTGTCAGGTTTGGTAATTGAGGACTTTCAGGTAAATCTAGGGTCAGTTATTGACGAGAACGACGACCGGGACCCGGTCCCTTGCCCTGGTTGTGTCTGCCGCGCATTCTTCTTTGAACCTCCCTTGTGAAGCGGTCGTAGAATAAGAAGAAATCGACAGATTCACGGGGCGTGAGAAGGTCTCTTACGCTTGTCCACAAGCGGGTTTCGTTTTCCAGGATTTGCTTTTTGACTTCGATAATCTCATCGAAAATGTTTCCAGCTTCCTCGTCTGACAGGTTTCCGGCTTCCAGTGTTCTGCGAAGACGATGCTCACGGGCGATAAGTTCAATCTTCTGACCTTCCATCTCGTCCAGCACGTTGTTGACTTCCAGCAGTTTTTCATCACTGAAGGAAAGTCGCTTGCGAGATTCAGCCAGTCTAACAAAACGCAGGGACTCTCTGATTTCTTTCATTTTCTCGGCGTCTTGCACTGGGGGCTGGCCCTGGGCGAAAGCGCCGGCGTGCATGACAACCAGGGATATGCAAAGCAGTAATTTTTTCATGATCAACCTTCCGATTTCCAAAGTGAGTGAAATTCATCTGCATTAAATGAAGCGGGGTCCAAACTGTAAAGGGGACCTGCCCCTGTTCCATGATCTACCGAATCAATTAAAATTTCCAGGTCTTTCTCGCTCAGTTGGTCCAAGCCCAACGACCAGCTATCCTCTGTGGTGTCTTCGTCGTAAAAGGACAGATCTTCATAGACCAGGCTTGCCAGTTGGAGTTCTTCGTTGTTTAAGCCTTCCAGCCCTGGCAATCCCTGACTCTCTGGTTTCAAAAGAACGAATAAGAGGACAATCGCCGCCGTGGCCAGGATTGGAGTGAAAAGCAAGCGGAAGGAGAGGCGGCGACGGGTTGGCAGGGCGTCGATGCGTTTCTGTAATGATGAATTGAAATTGTTCCAATAGGTCTGGTCTGGTTGGGGCGTGTCCAACGAGGCCACCTCATCCAATAATTGAGCGAAAGCCGCGTTGTCATCGTCTTTCAATTGGAGGGAATCGTCTTCCAGGTATTTGAAAAATTCATTTTTATTCATCATCATTCTCCCGCGTGCAGAAGCGTCTTCAAACGTTTCAAGGCGTTGAAGACGTTGGCTTTGACTGTGCCTACAGAGCAGTTCATGGTGGTGGCCACTTCTTCACAGGTCATCTCATTATACGTTTTAAGCAGCAGGGTTGCCCTTTGCTTTGGAGGCAATTTGGTAATGGCCTTCCTCAGGGCCAGCTTTTTTTCACCGTCCAGGAGTTTGGAGAGTTGGGAGTCACCGTTTCGCAATCCTCCCTCGTCCGGGGCTTCGCCGCTGTCTTTGCTCATGCGCCCGCTTTTTACCAGGTTGATGCTGAGGTTGGTGGTAATGCGCAGCAGCCAGGTGCGGAACGAAGCCTCCCCTCTAAATTTTGTGAGGTTCTGATAGGCTTTAATGAAAGCCTCCTGGGCCAGGTCGTCAGCCTCTTGCGCGTTGTTGCTGAATCGATAGGCTATTGCGTAAACCTGCTTCCGATATTTATTAACCAGTTGAGTAAACGCGGTTTGATCACCAGATAACACCTGCTGAACAAGACCGGCGTGCATGACGACGATGCGGTCCCCCATGGTCATGGCTTCTATTTGATCGTGGGTGACATACACCGCCGTGGTGGCGAGGCGTTCGTGAAGTTTTTTCAATTCGAGCCGGGTCTGGACCCTGAGCT
>JBNKOV010000911.1:0-2491 GCA_050294955.1 Holophagae bacterium | reverse complement strand
TCGCCTCCTGTGTTGGCGTTAATAGAATGGAGTGAGGATCATGGCTGTATGATTTGGCCAGTGGTCTCTTCTGATATGCTCTTTCACCCGTCAGTCAACGCCAACCACTTCTGGCCTTTTGGGAATGTGTTGTGTAAGTCTATGTTTTGGTGGTGTTTCTGTTCGATTGTGGGCTGTTTTCAATGGCCCCGTTTTTTCAAACATCCTCTCCGCTGGAAACGCCGCTGGGCCGTCTCTTAGAACCAACCTCCTCGCTGGAAACGCCACTACGCCGCCTGCTTAACCCACGCTTCCCTCTGCTACACCCAATCTCCCCGCTGGAATCGCCATCACGCTTTCTGCTTCATCCAACCTTCCCACTGAAAACCCCATCACGCCGCCTGCTTAACCAACACTGCCCGCTGGAAACCCCATCACGCCGCCTGCTTTGGCCAATCCAAACGCTGGAACCTTCACCGGGCCGCCTGCCGGAGTCAACCTACCCACTTGAAACTTCCATGGACCGTCTCCTTGAGCCATCCTTCGTGCTGGAAACGTCATCACGTCGGCTGCTTCAGCCTGGCTTATCTCCGGTTTTCCCCTTTTACCGCTAGCAAGGGCCATTTCTGAGGTTTCTTGTTTGCCAAATCCCCTGGCCTGATACACTGGTGTATTGAGTCCGTGCGCATCATGAAATGGGCCGTCAAGTCCACCGGATTTTAAACCTGCCATTCATGTGGCAGCATGCGCCGTCTGGCTCCCAAATGGAGACTTGATGTCCAACGAATCGAATGTCCTGCCTTCATCTGGCGTTCATGCAATTTTAAGTAGTCTTAATCAAATTCAAAGGTTGGTGGTGTAAACTAGATTCTGGCGGCATTAACCCGAAAGGGGATGGGTGTACTTATGAAGTTGTTATTGGTTGAAGATTCCAAACGTCTCCAGCGATTCATAAAAGAAGGCCTTGAGAATGAACGTTTTGCCGTAGATGTTGCGGGCGACGGCCAGGAAGGCTTGGCCCTTGTGGAAGTCTATGAATACGATGTGGTTATCTTAGACCTGATGATGCCAGGCATGGGCGGACTCACCATGTTGAGCGAGTTGCGCGCCATGGGAAATGCCGTCCATGTCCTCATTCTTTCCGCCAAGGATCAAGTCTCGGATCGAATCCTGGGCCTGGAAAAGGGCGCGGATGATTACCTCATTAAACCCTTTGTTTTCCAGGAACTCGTGGCGCGAATCAAAGCCTTGCTGCGGAGAGAGTTCAAGAAAAAGGACCCCTGGGTTTCGATCGGCTCCATTCGGGTCAACACCAACACCAAGGAAGTGTTTAGGCGAGACAGCCCGGTTGAACTCACCCCCAAAGAATTCTCACTATTGGAATACCTCCTCATGCAGCGCGGCACGGTCATATCCCGGTGCAATCTCACAGAGCATCTCTATGCGGGGTTCGGCGACATTGCCAGTAATGTAATCGACGTCTTGATCTGCACGCTTCGAAAAAAAATCAAGGTCGCTGGTGAGCCATCCATGATACAAACAAAGCGTGGGTCTGGATATATCATTCGTTAAAAGGAAAGCCGAGCATGTCCTCGATCAGGTCTGATCTCAATTTCTATCTGCTACTGGGTCCAGGACTTATCCTTGTCGTAACGGGCTTTCTACTAGAGCGCGGCATCGAAACCCAATTGAAGGCGTCCTACGACGAGGCTCTGTTTGAGCGAGCGGAAGGCCTGATCACCCTCACCAAGGATTTCGGCGACCGGATTGAGTTGGACTTCGCGGATGAATTCATGCCTGGCTTTTCAAAACCCGAGGGACCGGAGTTTTTTGAGATCTGGCTTAAGGATGGAACCCTATTGGAGCGCTCCCTTTCACTGCAAGACAGGCCTCTCAATCCAAATTGGTTTCCGGGATCCAGACCTCGGTTTGAAGATATCACGGTTGGCGCCGGAATCCGGTGTCGTCTCGCCACCATTACCTTTGTTCCTCAAAATGAGAGCCTGAATTCGGAGGGGCATATGAACGTGGCGGGTCGTGAGAGACATTCCGTCACCCTGCTCCTGGCCCGTGATCGGGAACCCTTCGATAAAGTGCTCTTTGGGCTTCGGGGCCTGGTTTCGATTTCTTTTGGCGTTTTGATTCTTGTCCTGCTGATTATGGTTCAAAAAGCTTTAAAGAAAGGGCTTACACCATTGGAAGATATTCGCAAGCAGGTGGAGGAGCTGAACCCGGAGAATTTGGACCAACTCGTGCATCAGGACCATACGCCGGATGAACTGGTTCCCGTAGTTCATCAGTTAAATAACTTGCTGAGTAAACTTAGAGAAGTATTAGCTCGCGAGCGTCAGATGACCAAAGATATAGCCCACCAATTAAGAACGCCTGTCACCGAGTTGTTTACCCTATCCGAGGTGGCCCTTAGTTATAAAACTGCGGGCAATCCCAAGTCTATATTACAGGAAGTTAATGATATTGCAGGCGAAATGGGGCAAACCATTTCCAACCTTCT
>JBNKOV010000910.1:0-2502 GCA_050294955.1 Holophagae bacterium | reverse complement strand
GGGATTAGGAGGCGCCGGGATTTGAGCGAAACCGGCCTAAACGTCCGGCCAGCCAACATTTTGCGGTCTTTAACTCACGATGAACCGTAACCTCTGAAGTCTAATACACCTCCGCCAATTCACCGATGCGAAACCCGCCGAAGAAACGCAATTCCACGATATGGGCCTGGCGTTTGTCCCAAGTAGATAGTTCGTCCAGAGCCTCATTAAGGGAAAGGAGAGTTGAGAAATTAAGGCTTTTTTTCAGAGGCAGTCCGGAGCAATCCTCCAGCTTGATCGTCTGGTTGTCGCCACCGCGCTTTTGGGTCTGCTGCGCCCTTGCATAGTCAACCAAAATGTTCCTTATGATCCTCGTGGAGAAGCGGAAAAACTCCATGCGATTATTAAAATGCATCTTCTCCTTTTGGCTTAGTTGAATGTAAACCTCGTTGATAATGGCCGTTGGTTGGAGGGTGTGACCGTGGGACTGCTTCTGTAGCTGGTATCTGGCAGTTCTTCTTAAACTTTCATAAACGGCTGGAAACAGGCGATCAAAAGCGTGGTCTTCGCCTGTGCTCCAATCGGACAGCAGACTTGTGATATCTTGGGTGGCCGGGTTACTTTGAGTAGAATCGGGGATTTCGTTCAAGAGAATCTCCTGTGATTTTTCGCCGCTGGATTCATTCATCCATATTATTAATACGTCACGTAGGTCTTTCTGTCGCTATTTTTGGATAACTTCAAAGGGCAAGGAACAGAGAAACCCGACTCATCACTCTCATTAGTTAAATACGTATCGATGCGTCTTTCGCCTTTAAGGATCGTATGGAACCGGCAAAAACGTGACCCACATCACAGTTTGGCCCAAAAATCAGAAAAAAACAAGAGGATCAAGATATCGAAACCCGCCAGGCCACGGAAAACCAAAATAGACGTTTTAATCCTGATCTCACTTGCCAGGGGATCTTGTATGCTTTAAACTTCATTCTTGCCGGCCTTGATATTTGAGTGGGGGTTTCTATGTCCTGTCGTATATTTCTCTCGATATTTGTGTGGTTTAGCCTGTTTGGATTGGCTGGTGAAGAGCCGGAATGGGATGTGAATAAACCCTTTGGCGAAACCATTCCCGTTAATTTCACGACGGATGAAGGGACTTGGATGTGCTTGGACGTGAGTCCGGACGGCTCCGAGATTGTGTTCGATTTGCTGGGCGATGTGTATATCATGCCTATTTCTGGAGGAAAGGCCAAAAGGCTGCTTGGGGACGCCTCCATGGACATTCAGCCCCGATTTAGCCCCAACGGCAAGTATATCAGCTTCACCAGCGATCGCGATGGTGGAGACAACATCTGGTACATGAAGCGAGACGGCACAGAGCTGCACCAGGTGACCAAGGAGTCCTTCCGACTTCTGAACAACGCAGTTTGGACGCCAGACAGCCAGTATCTTATAGCAAGGAAACACTTTACAAGCCAACGCTCCATTGGAGCTGGCGAGATGTGGATGTATCACATCAGCGGAGGCGGCGGCCTTCAACTCACCAAGATGAAAAATGATCAACAGGACGCAGGAGAACCCTGCATGTCCCCCGATGGCCGCTACCTATGGTTCAGTGAGGATATGAGCCCTGGACCCACATTCCAGTACAACAAGGACGCCAATGGCCAGATCTATGTGGTGCGTCAACTGGACCGGGAAACCGGAGAATTAAAAAACCTGATCACAGGAAACGGCGGCGCGGGCAGACCGCAGGTCTCACCGGACGGCAAGACCATCGCTTTCGTCCGAAGGGTTCGAGCCAAAACCGTGTTGCACCTCTACGACCGGGAGAGTGGCCTGCAGAGAGCCTTATACGACGGCTTGGACCATGACCAGCAGGAAGCATGGGCCGTTTTTGGAACCTACCCGGGTTTTGATTGGACCCCAGACGGAAAGTCGATCGTAATCTGGGCGGGCGGAAAAATAAAAAGAGTGGATGCGGAGAGCGGAAAAGCTGCCGATATCCCCTTTCAGGTTCAAGTAGATAAACAGGTTATGAAGTCGCCCAGATTCAAACAGGACCTGCAGCAGTCAACCTTGCAGGCCGCGATGATCCGGAACCCCGCTTTGTCGCCAGATGGTAAAACCCTTGTTTTTCATGCACTTGGACACCTATGGCGCAAAACGCTGCCGGACGGCGAGCCAAAAAGACTCACACAAGAGGACGGATTCGAATACCAACCAGCGTTCAGCCCCGACGGAAAGAGCCTGGTTTATACGAGTTGGAGCGATGAAGAGCTGGGCGCAGTGAGGGTGGTTCCCGCCAAAGGAGGACCATCCCAAAAGCTTACGGAAAAACCGGGTTATTATCACAGCGCCTCTTTTGCTCCAGATGGCTCGAAAATTGTTTACCGCAGAGGTTCAGGCAGTCGATCGCTAGGTTACATCCATGGGTTGCATACCGGGATCTATATCATGAATTCAGACGGGAGCGGATCGAAACTGGTGACCGAGAACGGTCGAAATCCCCGCTTTAACGCGGAG
>JBNKOV010000909.1:0-2510 GCA_050294955.1 Holophagae bacterium | reverse complement strand
GCTCTTTTTCCCCGGTCTGAGCGTCTCTTGCGCCGATGGGCGCGTCATTTGCAATGGCTTAAGATGTTTTGGCCTTATTGCGGGCGTGGCTTTCCCTGGTCATTGGATGTATTGCCCCGTTGTGGGACCTTTTTCGGTGACTTGGGGATATGGATCACCGTTGTCTGCGTGGGTTTCCAGGGCTTGTGTAACTTTTTCCCTGTTTAGATCCAGGTGCGCGAAGGGTTGTTTTTCCATGGAGGGCAGGCGGGCAGGCATTGGGAGGATGAATGGCGGTGCGGCATTTGGGTGGGCGTTTTGTGAGGCGTGTTTAGGGGGTTTTGAGCCAGGACCGGGCCATGTCCTCGCCACGTTCGCCAAGTTGAGGCGGGGGTTGGTGGTTCTGTCGAAGGCCTTCTCCCAGAAAGGGATGATTGATCAAGCGGGTCTCTCCCAAGGTCTGATGTCTCAGTGCGAGCAACGCGTCGGGATCCCATTTCTGAGCCGCGCTCAGAGCCTCATGGGGCATGAGAATGGGTGCTGCAGGCACCCGGGCTTGTTTAAGCTGGGCCAGGGTTTCGGCGCATGATCTGTCTTTTAACTTGTTTTTTATTAAGGGAATAAGCGTATCTCGCTCCCCTACCCTTGCGGCGTTGTCCAGTTGGGTTATCTCGGGATTGTCTATGCCCAAAATGCCGCATAGTCTTTGAAACTGGCCATCGTTGCCGGCTCCAATGATGATGGAGCCGTCGGCGAGTTGAAAGGGCTGGTATGGGGCGATATTGGGGTGTGCGTTGCCCCAGCGCCGGGTGGGTTTGCCCGACACGAGGTAATTGGCCCCAACGTTTACCAGGCTCATGAGGGCGGTCTGGTAGAGGGAAATGCTGAGGGCGGCGCCCTTGCCCGTTTTGGCCTTGCGATAGAGAGCGGCCAGGATGCCGTTGGCCGACATCATGCCGGTCAATACGTCCACCAGCGCCACGCCTACCTTGTAAGGCTCTCCATCCGCTGGACCTGTAATTCCCATAAGGCCGGATTCCGCCTGGATCATAATGTCGTAACCGGCTTCTTCTTCCCGGACGGCGCGGTAGCCGGTGACGCTCATGGTGATGAGGTCGGCCCGCTGCTCCTTAAAGTGCTGGGAAGTAAGGCCCAGTCGCTTGCGGACGGCGGGCGGGAAGTTGTCGATCACCACGTCGGCCTTCTGGGCAAGCGCCATGAGCCGGGCGTGGTCTGCCTGGTCTTTGAGGTTTAGGACCAGGCTGGCTTTGTTGCGGTTGCAGCTTTGAAAATAGGCAGCCATGTCTCCTTGGAAGGGTGGTCCCCAATAGCGGGTGTCGTCGCCTTTTTCGCTCTCTATTTTGAGGACGTCGGCGCCCAGATCGCCGAGAATCTGTGTTGCCAGCGGGCCGGCTAGCACACGGCTAAGATCAAGTATTCTAATACCTTCTAGAAACATCATGCGAGGATATCCAGGAGTTCGTCGAGGGAGAAGGACTTGGCCATGTTGGCCCTGTCGAAGGCCACCAGGTCTTCAAGCAGATCCCGTTTCCGCTCGATGATGGCGTTGATGCGTTCTTCTACGGTGTCCACCGCCATGAACTTGTATATTTGCACGTTTTTACGTTGCCCGATCCGGTGGATGCGGTCGGTGGCCTGCTCTTCTCTCGCGGCGTTCCACCAACGATCGTAGTGGATGAGGATGCTGGCTTCGGTGAGGTCGATGCCTACGCCTGCGGCTCGGACGGAGCCCAGGAAGACTTTGCAGTCCGGGTCGGTCATGAAGCGGTTTTGCTCGGCTTCCCGGTCTTTGGTGGACCCTGTAATGGTGGCGAAGGCGACGCCGAGGTGGCGCAGGTACTTTTGGAATATGGCGATCATGCCCAGGTACTGGGTGAACACCACGACTTTTTCGCCGGATGCAAGGGCCTCGCTCATGAGTTCGGTGAACATGTTCCATTTGGTGGAGGGATAGCTGGTGTAGTTGTGGTTCTCGAAATAGAGGGCCGGGTGGTTGCAAATGCGCTTCAATTTATCTACCAACTGGAAGGCGTTCATGAATGCAGCTTCCCTGGCTTGGTTGGCCATGTTCTTCTTACCAATAGACTTAATCTCTTTGTAAAGTTCCTTCTCGTACTCGCCGAGGGCCAGTCTGCGCAGGTCTTCGGTTTTGTCGGGCAGTTCTCGCAGCACCTGGGTTTTGGAGCGGCGCATGGTGAAGGGGCTGATCATGTCTTTGAGGCGTTCCCGGGCCGAGCCTTTATGGAATTTCACAATGGGGTCGGCGAAGAAACGGCGGAAATCCTGGTCTGTGCCGAGGTAACCCGGGAAGACCAGGTCCAAGAGGCTCTTCAGCTCGTAGATGTCATTTTCAATGGGCGTGCCGGTGAGACCCACCTTACACATGGCGGGCATGCGGGAGAAACTTTTGTAAGCCTTTGTGGTTCGGTTCTTTAGGAACTGAATCTCGTCGAAGACCATGAGGTCGTACACGCAATTGGCCAGCACGTCCGCATCGTTGCGCAAGGTGC